>CAIYQH010000364.1 GCA_903928285.1 uncultured Bacteroidales bacterium | reverse complement strand
CTGGGGCTTCATAAATACCGGGTGCCTGTCGAAAACAACCGTGGCGTTTCCGTTGTCATCTGTGCCCGTAACGAATACCTTCACCTGAAAGAGAATCTGCCGCTGATCCTGGAGCAGGATTACCCGGCCTTCGAAGTACTGGTGGTTAACCATTCATCCGATGACGATACCCATTACCTGCTGACCAGCCTTGCATCGACCTATCCAAACCTGAAAAATATCACCATCCAGCAGGATCTCAATTTCTTTTCAGGGAAGAAGTTCCCCCTTTCGATCGGGATCAAATCGGCAAAATATGACCAGGTACTGCTTACCGATGCCGACTGCAAACCTGCTTCAAAAGACTGGATCCGTCATATGCAATCGGCGTTTACCCCGAAAACCGAGGTGGTGCTGGGTTATGGCTCCTATACCCGTAGTTCAGGATTGCTGAACAAGCTGATCCGCTTTGATACGGTCCATATTGCCATGCAGTACCTGTCGTATGCCCTGGCCGGTATTCCCTACATGGGTGTGGGCAGGAATCTCTCCTATCTGAAGCAGCTCTTTTACAGGAACAATGGCTTTATCTCCCATTACCACATCCATTCGGGCGATGATGACCTGTTTATCAACAGGGTGGCCCGAAGGTCGAATACGGCCATCATGGTCCATCCCGGCAGTTATACCCTTTCTGATCCCAAACAAACATTGGGTCAGTGGATTACGCAAAAAAAAAGACACCTTTCGACCAGTAACCTTTATAAATTCAGACATAAATTTTTGCTGGGCATGTACGCCTTCAGCCTGGTTGCTTTTTACCTGCTGTTCATTCTGATGTTGTCCCTGAATTGGTCTGTCGTACCGGTACTCGGCCTGTTTTTTATCCGCCTGGTTTCGCAATATGTTGTTTTTGCTGGATGTATGAAGAAACTGAATGAAAAGGATCTGGTGGTTTTTCTGCCATTTTATGAAATCCTCCTTTTATTGTTCAATGCCGGGATGATCATATCCAATATTTTCCATAAACCTACCCGATGGAAGTAGCCGAACACCTTACGGAGAAGGCGAAGCATGATTTCGTGTTGGTTCAATCGGCACTGAACCGGGGCGATCAGCAGGCATATGCCGAATTGCTCAATAAATACAGGGATTCGCTCTACTTCATGATGCTGAAGATGACCAATAACCCTACCGATGCGGATGATCTCACCATTGAAGCGTTTGGGAAGGCATTCAAGAACCTGAAACAATATTCGCCCGATTTTGCCTTCAGTACATGGCTTTTTAAGATAGCAGCAAACAACTGTATTGATTTTCTGCGGAAGTCGAAACGCATCCAGTTTGCCGACAATTACGACGATGATGAATCCCCGGATGCTCCTGCAAATTTTCCTTCCCACACCCTCGGTCCGGAAGAAAAGATCATTGAAAAACAGAAGATTCAACTGATGCATGAGGTGGTTGATAAATTAAAGCCTCACTACCGCCATTTGATAGAATTACAATATTTCAAAGAGTGGTCGTACGAGGAGATAGCCACGGAACTCAATCTGCCGCTGGGAACGGTGAAAGCACAATTATTCAGGGCCCGTGAATTTCTTTATCAGATCCTGCGAAACGCGCAGGAGACAATTTAATAAAACTCTGTTCACATGGACACACCCGATTTTAAACAGGCCATTTTGCAAGGCATTCCGGCGGAACTGCCTGCTCTTAAACCGTATGATGCCACTGTAAGCCATGCCCCGGTCAGGAAAGACATCCTCTCTCCTGAGGAGAAAAAACTTGCCATTAAAAATGCGTTACGATATTTTGACCCCCGGCATCATGGAATTCTTGCAAAGGAATTTGCCGATGAATTAAAGAGGTACGGACGGATTTACATGTACCGGTTCCTGCCAGGTTATGAGATGGTTGCCCGGAATATTAACGAATATCCCCATCAGTCGCTCCAGGCTGCCGCGATCATGCTGATGATCCAGAATAATCTCGACCATGCCGTGGCGCAGCATCCTCACGAACTTATTACCTATGGCGGCAATGGTGCTGTTTTCCAGAACTGGGCCCAGTACCTGCTCACGATGCAGTATCTTGCTACGATGACCGACGAGCAGACCCTCGTCATGTATTCGGGCCACCCCATGGGCCTTTTCCCCTCGCATCGCGATGCCCCGCGCGTAGTCGTCACCAATGGGATGATGATCCCAAACTATTCAAGTCCCGACGATTGGGAACGCTTCAATGCCCTGGGTGTGACCCAGTACGGCCAGATGACTGCCGGTTCGTACATGTATATCGGTCCGCAGGGCATTGTTCAT
>CAIYQH010000363.1 GCA_903928285.1 uncultured Bacteroidales bacterium | reverse complement strand
TGATCTGGGGGGGAAAGACAAAATTTTAAGTCTGCCTACTTCGACGCAATGGACAAAAATTTCTTTGACCGGAATTAAGGTTAAAAATCACCAGGCAACCATATCTGTTCATCTCAAAGCTGACGAAGGCCAATGGCTTGAAGTTGATGATTTGCAGTTTTACAAACCAACGGCTTCCGGAAAACGAAAACCAGAACTAAAGCCAACCATTTTTACTGGTGATCCAATTTGGCAGATTGCACAGAAAGAGCCGATTGAATTCACCGGAGATGATAAGTTTTATTTTTTCAGCCGAAATGTCGGATTGGGCGATGCGATGACTTTAGATTTTACCATAAAGCCAACCATTATGGCCAATATGAGCCCTATCGCCAGGATGCCTCTTGATGGAAAATCTGGATGGGCTATTCAACTTCTTGAAAATGGCGATATCTCTTTTAGTGTCGGTAGTATCAGTGATCATCAGAATGTTGTTGCTTCTAAAGTCTATGATGCAGGTAAGGAAGTGAAAGTTACATGCACCTATATTCGTGGAGAGGTTTGCATATATATCAATAATAAATTGATTATCAAAGAATTAGTCTTAAGCCACGATATATTGGATGTCACTGCGGCCGGCAAGATGGGTACCGTTGGAGCAGCCTATCAGGCAGTGGGAGAAGTAACTGTAAAAACTGAAGAAAACAAAAAAGTGGATAAGCCGCTTTCAAAGAAGATTAAAAATTTCGCAGGAACGATCAGAAACCTGAGAGTTTATAACAGGCTATTGACAGATAATGAACTTAAAAAAGCCGGAAATGATTATGGTATTATTGGTTCTACTTTTTCTGTAAACAACGCAACCGTTAATCCGGCACAACAGTTGGCAGACAAGCTGATATTGTTTGAACCTATCAGAGACGCAGTTAGCGATTTTTCAATTCTCCCTGCCATAGATGACAATTACACGGCTACAATCACCTCGACAACTCCCAGTGGAATTATCAACACCGACGGGACGGTGATTTCGCGCCCAAAAACTATTACTTTTGTGGATGTAACCGTACAAATCCAACTCAAAACAAATCCGACGGATATTGGTATTAAAAAATTGCAGGTAAAAGTAACGCCTGCATATATTGCACCAACCGAAGATTTAGCAACTGCTCAGGCAGCATTCGGACGTAAAAAAGTGGGTTTATTTGTGCATTTCGTACCCTTTCTTACGTCAGGTAAAAACGGTGTAATCAATGACATCAATGTGCTGGCAGACAATTTTGACGCAGAGCAGTTTGCACAGGATGCAGCCGATTTTGGCGTAGAATATGTCGTATTTACAGCCTGGCATGCACGTATGTTGCCACTTTTTCCAAGTAAAGTGAATAAAAAATGGCGTGACGATAGACGGACAATCCCACAAATGCAATCGTTTGCCAACCACGATGTGATCGGTGATTTGATTAAGGCATTGAAAGCAAAAAATATTGATTTGCATCTGTATATTCACCCTACCGATGGGCATGATTTTCAAGATCGGGGTCCATCCGACAATATCCTTCAGGATCGGTCACTCACCGGATTCGACGACGAGACTAACAGTTACGCCTATTGGAATCAATACATCAACGAACTACTCAATGAAATATGTGAGCGATACGGCAAAGACATAAAAGGTTTTTGGATTGATGGAGGTGCCCCAAAGAAAGTCAATGTTTCGCGTCTAAAAGAGACTCTTCGTTCGTACAATCCGGCAGCTATAATTGTCGAAAATTTGGGTTCCAAAAGAAATTTGTCGTACACAACACCGGGAATCACCATTGCCGACAATAATGCATGGGAAGTGAGCCATGTTAATTCTGGTGTTTTGAGCCTGTTAACTCCCAATCCGAACCTGGTGTTGGCTGATGGGAAAACCTGGCCTGCCTATTTACCTCAGGTTGCCCTGGTTATCGGAAATGGCTGGTGGGCTAAAAATGGAACAAACGACTCTCAATATACTGCCAAAGATCTATATTTGTATAACATACTAATTGCTTCGATTTCGAAATCGGGTGGATTGCTCTACTCAACAGGTTGCTCTTACGGAAAGGCGACCGATTATGCCAACGGAAATCTTTGGGATGGCGCAACTGGCAATGGCAACGTTTACGCTACCTTGAAAGAGGTGAACAACTTTATCAAGCCAATCGCGGAGTCTGTCAAAAACACAAACGCAGGCAAAGCCTACGTAACGAACACTTCAGATTATGCATGGTTAGACCAGTATCAGTGGGGTGTTTCAACAGAATCGGCAGACGGCAAATATGTTTATCTTCATGTGGTTAAGCCTCCTTTAGGCAAAACATTGTCGATTGGAGCACCAGTCGATAACAGCTCCTTCTCCACAAATGCCATTGTTCTTAAATCGAAACAAAAAGTCGATTTTGTAAAAACAGCTACAGGATACGACATTACTTTGCCAGATGACGAAACCTGGGATGCCGTAAACACGGTCATTCGTATTGAGCGATCATTCCGTCCATTGTAAAATATTATAATGAAGAGCATTGGGCTTGTGTGTGCTATTTGTATATAATTGAATATGTGTTATTTGGCTTTTAATTAAGATGGTTTTAAATATAAAAATTCCAGAAAAT
>CAIYQH010000362.1 GCA_903928285.1 uncultured Bacteroidales bacterium | reverse complement strand
GTCTACTGGAGGTTGCTGAAGGGAACTGAAGTCTTCTGGTGGTTGTTAAAGGTAATTGATGCCGATACTCCCGATGAGTACGCTTGCCGCATGAACTAACTTCGTATCCGGAAAATGCTCCCGGATGGCCTGAAAGGTCAGATCGGGAACCGTAAAGACCTGGAAGGAATCCATCGACAGCAGGTGGTCGGAACCAGTCTGCTCCTCCGCTCCGGGCAGGAAATTGAAGGTAAGGTATTGTTCCAGCCTCTCAGGATCGAACAGGGGAGCCGGGATCAGCGTTGACTTTCTCCCTTCATAGGCGATTTTGACCTCCCGGAAGGGGCCCTTCAGCCAGGGCATGGCGCCGAAAACCTCCCGCAGGAAATCCGCATAACTCTGCCTCCTGCCTGTTGCCGAAGGGATCTGGCCATTGGCATTTACCAGCTGGTGCAACGCCAGGAACTTATTCCGCTTAAAGTCAAGAACGGCAAATGTGAAACGCGAATCGCCCGCAAACATGGCCAAACCATAATGATGCGTTTCCTGAAGGCTGAATGAATTGTCCGTTAAACTTAACCCAACGGTAAAATGATCTGCCATAAACACTTGCTAAACGAAAAATATCATGCCAATCGTGAGTGCAATGATAAGAAGAAAACCCGGAATCAGGTAGATCCTTGCCGCCTTCCCGGCAAAAAAGATGCTGTAGATCATTTTCACCGTGTTGTTGCTGATGATCGCCTGGAGGGTTGCCAGCGCCACGGCATCGAGCGCTACGCTGTGCTTGCCCTGGAACAGGTTGATCAGGAAGGGGTCGATATCAACCAGCCCGACGATGTACGAAAGCACATGGAGCCCGGGGGTGCCGAAGCGGTTCAACATCTCGTTGGTAATGACCGTCAGCGCCACGAACAACGCGGCGAAGATGAGCGCCACCTTGAATTCCAGCGGGTTTTTATCCGTCTGGAGCTCATCATCGGTGGTGGTGGTGAGCCTGTTGCGGTGAAACAGGATCACCAATGCCACGGCGACCGAAAGAAAAAACATCACGAGGAAAAGGGGCCACACCCGCTGGAACAGGGGCTGGCTGAAGATCACGATCAGGATCAGGATCCGCAGGTACATAAAGGCCGTGGCAAAGAAGATCCCGGCCATGTACTGGTTGATATGCTGCGGCTCTTTTTTGCTCTTTTTTGCCAGGATGATGGTGGTGGCGGTGCTGGAATAAAGTCCTCCCAGTATCGCCGACAGGATAATGCTGGCATCGGGGAAGATGAATTTCCTGAGCAGGTAGCTGAAATAGGAGATCGAGGAGATGACCACCACCGCCAGCCAGATCCGGTAGGGAGTAAGACTTAACCCGGTGACCATCGGGGTATCGGGCACGATGGGCAGGATAACCCCTGCAATGATCAGGAATTTGGCCAGGGTGATGAATTCTATGCGGTCAAACTTCTGCGAGATGGTGGCGAAGGTCTCTTTCAGCTCGGTGAAGATCAGCACCACGACCACGATGAGCAGCACCATCCACAAGGGTTGTGTCAGCACCAGCGGCCCCAGGCAATAGGTGATCAGAGCCACGAAGATGGTGGTGGTACCGAAATCCTTGAAGTCGCGGATATGAAAGAAGTAGGAAATCGACATGATCATGGCCAGAACCAGTCCGCCCCCCATAAAGAGTGTGATATTCTGGCCTCCCAGCAGGCAGAGGATGAAGCCCAGGATCCCGATAAAGGTAAAGGTGCGGTCGGTTCCGAAGGTATGGCCCGCCTCGTTGGGCTGACTGTGCAGGCGCCGCTGCGACAACCCGATCAGCAGTGAAAATACCGTGACGAGGATGAAATTGAACAGGTTTGGCGGGATCGTTCCGGTGAATTCCATAGGTTTATTTAAGAGACGGTTATAAGTAAAATGTTCATCTAATTACCATTCATGTTATCAGGGTCTTAACTGCTCATAGGCAGGAATCTCCTTCAGGAAGGTATAACTCCGTTTTTCGTGGTCGATTCTGCAGGTATAATGGGTCAGCCCGTTGGTCACCAGCACGTAACCGACCATCAGGGTCATGTTGTACATGGCCACCTGGTCAAACACCGCCTGGGTGATCTCCACCGAGGGCGCCTTGCATTCGACCACCAGGCCGGGGGTGCCATCCGTCAGATAAGCAAGGATATCAAACCGTTTTTTCATCTGGTTGTAGGTCAGCTCGGCCTCCACCACGATCAGGGAGGCGGGGTAACCCAGGTGGAGCGTCATGAAATTCAGGAAACTCTGCCGCACCCATTCCTCCGGCGTAAGCCTGACAAACTTCCTGCGGACCGGGTCGAAAATTTCGGTTTTCCCGTTTTTCGATTCACGGGTACGGGGTTCAAATTCAGGTAAATTCAGCCGGTGCATCATAGGTCTGTTACAAATTTAGGGAAAAATATGACAATTCCTTTATCTTTGTGGTAACGTTTGATGGCAATCCCTGCATTTCATCCGTTAAATATAATACCTATGAAGACCAAAAAAGAGATTGTCGACGACTGGCTGCCGCGGTATACAGGCACAACCCTGGAGGAGTTCGGCGATTTCATCCTGCTGACGAATTTCAACAGCTATCTCGAGCTTTTTTCCAGTTGGTACGGCGTGGAGATCAAGGGCAAAGACAAAGCCATGCCCAGCGTGACCTTCGAACGCATCACCCTGATCAACTTCGGCATGGGCAGCCCGAATGCCGCCACCATTATGGACCTGCTCAGCGCCATCGGCCCCAAGGCGGCGCTCTTTATGGGCAAATGCGGCGGACTGAAGAAGAAATGCAAGGTTGGCGACATGATCGTTCCCATTGCGGCGATCCGCGGCGACGGCACCTCCGACGACTACTTCCACGAACGCGTACCCGCCCTGCCCGCTTTCAACCTCCAGAAAATCATGTCGACGGTGATCCATAACCACCGCAAGGATTACTGGACGGGCACGGTGTATACCACCAACCGCAGGGTTTGGGAATACGATGAACAATTCAAGAATCAGCTGCGCGAAACCAGGGCCATCGCCATCGATATGGAGTCGGCCACCCTGTTCATGGTGGGCTTTGCAAACGAGATCCCCACAGGGGCCGTCCTGCTCGTGTCAGATCAGCCCATGGTGGGTCGGGGCATCAAGACCCAGGCCAGCGACAAACGGGTCACCCAGAAGTTCGCAGAGGAGCATCTGCGCATCGGCATTGAGACGATGAAAGACCTGATCGAGAAAAAGCTGCTGGTGAAGCACCTACGGTTCGATTAGACCAACGGCATCCATATGGCAGAAAAGAACGACACCAGCTACGACAATCTTCTCTCAAACCTGAAGAACCATATCTATCATCCTGTGTACCTGCTGCACGGCGATGAGTCCTATTTTATCGACCTGATCTCCGATTATATCGAAGAGCATGTGCTGAGCGACCTGGAGAAGGAGTTCAACCAGACGGTCGTTTATGGCAAGGACTCCGAGGTGCATACGCTGATGAGTTATGCAAAACGTTACCCGATGATGGCCAATTACCAGGTGCTGATCGTCAAGGAGGCGCAGGACCTGGATAAGATCGAAGAGTTCCAGGCATACCTTGAAAACCCGCTGAAGTCGACCATCCTGGTATTATGTTACAAATACGGCAAATTCGACAAGCGGAAATCTTTTTACAAGTCTGTCGAAAAACACGGCGTCGCCTTTGAATCAGCAAGGCTGTACGACAACAAGATCCCCGAATGGATCAACGATTACCTGCGCAAACGCAAATACGCGATAACCCCCAAAGCCTCCGCCCTGCTCCTCGAGTTTCTCGGCACCGACCTGGGAAAGATCGTCAATGAGTTGCAGAAGCTGCTGATCAATATCCCCGCCGGATCGGAGATCGATGAGGATTATGTCGAGAAGAACATCGGGATCAGCAAGGATTACAATGTATTTGAGCTGCAAAAGGCCTTAGGCAGGAAGGATATTCTGAAAGCCAACCAGATCATCCTCTATTTTGCCGCCAATCCGCGCGAAAACCCATTACCCAAGGTACTTCCGATCCTCTCCTCCTTTTTCGCGAAGGTGCTTCAATATCATTATTTGCCCGACAAATCGCAGAATGCGGTTGCCTCCGCCCTGGGGATCAGGCCCTTTTTTGTAGCCGATTTCCAGCAGGCAGCCAGGAGCTTCTCTGTGAGAAAGCTGGTTTCGGTGATCTCCCTTCTCAGGGAATATGACCTGAAGGGCAAGGGTGTCGACAGTATCTCCGCCTCCGATGGGGATTTGATGAAGGAGTTTATTTTCAAGATCCTGCATTAGAATTCTATACTGTTCAGATTTCACATCTCAGATTTCACATCTCAGTGAATTTATTCCACCCTGTAGTTGTATTCCGACGACCTGTAGGTTTCTTCGATGATCCTGCTGTATTTTTCGAGGATAAACTTACGGCGCAGTTTCAGCGTGGGCGAGATCTCCCCCGAATCGGTGCTCCATTCTGCGTCGAGCAACCTGAGTTTCTTGATCTTATTGGTTTTATCGAGATCCTGGTTGTAAAATTCGATCTCCTGCCTGATCCTTCGGATGACCAGCTGGTTTTGAACGGCCTTTTCGCGTGAAACATAGGGGATATGTTTGACCTCGCACCAGCTTTTCAGATGTTCAAAGTTGGGAATGATCAGTGCTGCCGGGAAGTTCCGGTTTTCGCCCACGACCATGATATGCTCGATAAAGGGCGACTCCTTGATGCGCTGTTCGATGGGTTGAGGAGCGATATATTTGCCTCCGGAGGTTTTAAAGATCTCCTTCTTCCGGTCGGTGATCTTCAGGAATCTGCCCTCTTCGATCACGCCGATATCGCCGGTATGGAACCATCCTTCGGCATCGATCGCCTCGGCTGTTTTTTCGGGGCGGTTGAGGTAACCCATCATGATATTGGGGCCTTTGCAGAGGATCTCGCCATCTTCGGCAATTTTCATCTGGTTCCCTGTCAGCAGCGTTCCGACGGTGCCGAATTTCATACAACCCGGTTCAAATCGGTAACAGGTGATACCGGGCGAGGTCTCGGTAAGTCCGTAGGCCTCCAGGATCGGGATGCGGGCGGCCCAGAAGATGCGGGCCAGGCGCGGATGCAGCGAGGCGCTGCCCGAGACGATGAATTTCAGCTCGCCGCCAAGCGCCGCGCGCCACTTGCGGAATACGAGGAGATTGGCCAGGAAGAGCTTGATATCATAGAAAAAGCCGCGGGCATGGTTCAGCTCAAACTTGTGTCCCTGGCGAAGCGACCAGAAAAAGAGCACCTTCATGGGAAGGGGCAGGGTGCGTCCCTTTGCGACGATCCGGTTATAGATCTTTTCAAAAACCCTCGGCACGGAGGCAAAGCCATGGGGTCGCACCTCGCGGATATAATGTCCCAGGTCGTCGATATCCTGCACGTAATAGATGGACACGCCGAACGACTGGTACACATAGCCGGCCGTCCGTTCATAGACATGGCACAGGGGCAGGAAGCTGATGGCCCGGTCGCGCATCTTCAGGGGAGGGATCTCGGCAAGGGCCTTGTAGTTGGTGACAAAATTGTTGTGCGACGACATCACCCCCTTGGGCCGGCCTGTGGTGCCCGAGGTATAGATGATCGTAGCCATGTCGCCCGGCAGGATGGTCTGTTTGATCTCCTCCAGTTGCCCGGTGTCGGGATAATTCCTGCCCAGCTCCAGTATCTCATTCCAGCTGCGGATCCCCTCGACAGGCTCTATCGAAAAAACGGCTTTCAGCCCCTTTATCTCAGGCAATACTTTGACGATCCTGCGGTAGATCTCCTCATCAGAAAAGACCAGGTACTCGATTTCGGCATCGTTGAAGATGTAACGGTAATTCTCCTCGCTGATGGTGGGATAGATCGGCACCTGCACCGCACCGGTCTGGAGGATCCCCATGTCGAAGAAGTTCCATTCGGGACAGTTGACCATCAGCGTGGCAATCCGTGTTCCCTTCTTAATCCCAAGAGACAATAGTCCAAGGCTGATCAACCGGCTGTATTGGAGATAATCGGCGGCCGAATAACGTACCCACTCGCCCCCCTTTTTTACGTTGAAAAGGTCAGGGATGGCGCTATACTCCTCTTTGTACAGTTCCAGCAGATCGAAAATCCGGGTGATTGGGTGCATAGGGATAAAACAGAAATTGGGATTACTTATTCAAACAGCTTTTCAATTTGTGCACTGTATTTTTCCGCGATGACATTTCTCTTCAACTTCAGCGTCGGGGTGATCTCGCCTGTTTCAAAGGTCCATTCGGCGTCGAGCAGGTCCCAGCTTTTGATCTTTTCGGTATCACCCAGGCATTTGTTGTACTTGTTGACCTCTGTCTGGAAACGTTTCCTGATGCGGGGCAGGTTGATCATCCCGGCATTGGTGGTATAGGGGATCTCCTTCACAGTGCAGTAGGATTTCAGGAAGGCAAAGTCGGGCACGATCAGGGCACCTGCAAATTTCTGATGCTCCCCCACCACCACTATCTGGTCGATAAACAGCGACTCCTTGAAGGTGTCTTCGATCGGCTGCGGACTGATATATTTGCCGAAGGAGGTCTTGAAAAGCTCCTTTTTCCTCCCGGTGATCTTCAGGTGACCTTCCGGTTCAAGACGTCCCAGGTCGCCGGTATGGAACCACCCTTCGGCGTCGATGGCGAGGTTAGTCATTTCGGGCTCCTTGTAATAGCCCTTCATCACGTTCGGCCCTTTGCAAAGGATCTCCCCGTCGTCGGCGATCTTAACGGTTACATCCTCCAGGATCAACCCCACGGTGCCAAACATCCTGCCGTTTTCGGTCAGGTCGTTCACGGCGATGACAGGAGAGGTTTCGGTAAGACCGTAGCCCTCCAGTACATCGATGCCGGCACAGGTGAACATCCTGGCCAGCCGCGGCTGCAGGGCTGCTCCGCCCGATACAATCAGCAGGTGCTTGCCTCCCAGCGCCTGGCGCCATTTTACATAGACCAGCTTGTCGTAGATCTTCCGCTTCAGCTCATAAAACCACCCGTTGGCCCCCTTGAGTTCATACCGTAAGGCCAGGTGCAGCGCCCAGAAAAAAATCCATCTCTTTACGCCTTTGAGTTTATGACCCGTGGAAAACAGTTTGTCATAGATCTTCTCCAGCAGCCGTGGAACTGTGGAAAGGATGTCGGGTTGCACCTCCTTCATATTGTCGGTGATGGTACCCAGGTTTTCGGCGTAATAGATTGAAAATCCCAGGTAATGATAGAGGTAGTTCAGCATCCGTTCGTAAACATGGCACAAGGGGAGGTAACTGACCGCCTTGGCCTCTTCGCCGAAGGGGGGGATATGCCGGCAGTTCCTGAGATTGGAGATGATGTTGTGGTGGGTAAGCATCACCCCCTTGGGATTGCCCGTCGTACCGGAAGTATAGATGATGGTTGCCACATCGCCGGGTTGTACGTTGTTCTTCCTGGCCAGGAGCTGAACTTCATCGGGATGCTGTTTTCCAAGCTCTATCAGATCATTGAGATGTTTTTGATCATCCACAGCCTTGTAGGTGAAGACCCCCTGTATATGGGCGATTTCAGGCAGAATGTGCTGTATCTTGCGGAGCAGCTCCTGACCCGAGATAAAGACAAATTTCACCTCCGCGTGGTTCAGGATGTACTTGTAGTCCGATTCGCTGATGGTGGCATAGATCGGTACATGGATCGCCCCCACCTGCAGGATGGCCATATCCACGAAATTCCATTCAGCCCTGTTGGAGCTGATCTGCGCGATCCGGTCGCCCGGCTGCACGCCCATCTCCAGGAAACCGTAACTGATATAATCGACAATTTCACGGTACTGCCTTATGCTGTAGCGGGTCCACTCCCCGTTTTCCTTCGATGCCACAACATCGGGTTTCGGTTTAAAGGTGCCCTCGTGATACGGCAACAAGTCAAAAATGCGGGTTACGTCCATAGCAGGTTGAAATTAACTGACCTATCCTCAGAAAATGAATGCAATGATAAGAAAATTTAATGATTTTGCTGGGCACTGTAAAAAGAGGGGACATGCCTCCTGCCGGCCAAGCTGAATTTAACGGATTACACCTTGTGGGTAATCGCCGCGCTGGCCTGCGCCGTGGGCATCAGCACCAGGTCATTGATGTTTACATGGCCGGGAAGGGTGGTCACATAGAAAACCACGTCGGCAACGTCGCCGGCCGAAAGGGGGGTAAATCCCTTGTAGACACTGCCGGCACGCGTTTCGTCGCCTTTGAAGCGGACCATCGAGAATTCAGTCTCCGCCGCGCCGGGGGCGATCTGTGTCACCTTGATGTTGTGGGCCACCAGGTCGATCCGGGTTCCTTTGGTGATGGCATCCACTGCAAATTTCGAACCGCAGTAGACGTTGCCCATGGGATATACCTCCCTCCCGGCAATGGAGCCGATGTTGATGATATGGCCCTGTTTGCGGGCTACCATCAGCGGCGATACCAGGCGGGTCATATAGAGCAGCCCCTTGACATTGGTGTCGATCATCCGCTCCCAGTCGTCAATCACGCCCTCGTGAACAGGGTTTAACCCCACGGCAAGGCCTGCATTGTTGACCAGCACGTCGATGTCGCGCCAGCTGCCCGCAAGCGACGCAATGGCAGTTTCAACTTCGGGCAGTTTCCGCACGTCGAAACAGAGCGGAAGCACTTCAATGTTGTATTTTCCGGTCAGTTCGCGGGCAAGGTCATCGAGTCGATCCTGTCGCCTCCCGGTGATGATCAGGTTGTTTCCGTTTTCAGCAAATTTCCGGGCGATGGCCCTTCCGAAACCGGCGGTAGCACCGGTGATGAGGATTAGTTTTGGCATAATAAAAGTTTAGGCATTAAAAAATAGGCAGTGGGCAATAAGTATTAGTCATCAGTCATCAGTAATCAGTCCTCATTTTTATCCATTCCCGTGCATTGACAAAGGCTTCGATCCAGGGAGTGACTTCATCATGCCGGCGGTTGCCGGGATAGAAGGGCCATTGCCACGGGAGGACCGAGTCTTCGAGATGGGGCATGATGGCCAGGTGGCGGCCGTCGGCCGAGGCGATACAGGCGGCATCGTACTGCGATCCGTTGGGATTGCCGGGATAGCCGTGGTAGCTGAACTTTGCAGGGATATGATAATGGTCTTCAGCTTCGGGGAAGTTGAACTTGCCCTCGCCGTGCGCAACCCAGATGCCCAGTTTCGACCCTGCCAGCGACTTGAGCATCACCGAGTTGTTCTCCACGATATCGAGCCCCACGAAGGTGCATTCATACTTGTGGGAATCGTTCCACGACATCTTCGGGTGATTCCTGAATTCAGGATAGATGAGCCCCAGCTCAACCATCAGCTGGCAGCCGTTGCAAACGCCCAGGCTCAGGGTGTCCTCCCGTTTGTAGAAATTGTCGAGCGCCAGCCTGGCCTTGTCGTTGTAAAGGAAGGCTCCCGCCCAACCCTTGGCCGAACCCAGCACGTCGGAGTTGGAAAAGCCCCCCACGAAGACGATCATGTTGACTTCTTCGAGGTTTTCGCGCCCTGCGATCAGGTCGGTCATGTGGATATCCTTCACATCGAACCCTGCCAGGTATAGCGCCCAGGCCATGTCGCGGTCGCGGTTGACCCCCTTTTCGCGGATAATGGCTGCCCTGATGCCCGAGGGGCTCCTACGTTTGGGATTGACGCCGTATTGGGCCTCTGTGCCTGTAAACGACTCCGGAAAGCGGTAGGTCAGCGGCTGATTCTTATAGTTCTGATAACGTTCCAGGGCAAGTTTTTCGCCCGATTGCCTGCGGTCGAAGAGGTAAGAGGTTTTAAACCATGTGTCGCGCAGGGCATCCACGTCGAAATCATAAGTATTGCCGGCAACTGTTATCTTCACGCTCCTTCCGGAGGTCACCGTGCCGATGGGGAAGGCATAATTACCAAGGAATGTTGAATATTGAATATTGAATATCGAATATTGAATACCGGATATTGAACGATGGGGGAGGTTATTGTTTTTCCATTTTTCAAGATCGCTGTTTTTCATCTGGATGACTGCGCCTGGTTTTTCGCTGAAGAGGATCCGCACGGGGTCGGGTGTTGAGACTGTGTCATTCAGCAGGCCGAGATCAAGGTCAAGCCCTGTGTTGAGTCCCGGGAAGGTCATCTCGAGCAGGGTGGTGATCAGTCCTCCCGCGCCTACATCGTGTCCGGCCAGGATCAGCCCGTCGGAGACAAGGCCCTGGATCAGGGCGAAACGTTCTGCAAAAAAGAGGGCATCCTGCACATCGGGTACTGTGTCGCCCAGCTGGCCGACGACCTGGGCAAAGCTGCTGCCGCCGGCTTCAAAGCCGCAGGCGGAGAGGGGAATATAGAACAGCGATGAATCCTCATCCGGCACCAGGCAGGGGCTTACGACCTTTTTCACGTCCGACACCTCCCCTACCGCCGAGATGATCACGGTTCCCGGGGAGATGACCACCTCTCCGCCCGGGTATTTCTGGGTCATCGAGAGGGAGTCCTTGCCTGTGGGGATGTTGATGCCGAGGGCGATGGCAAAGTCGCTGACGGCCTTCACCGCCTCATACAGGCGTGCATCCTCGCCGGCATTGCGGCAGGGCCACATCCAGTTGGCGCTGAGCGACACCCCCTGCAGTCCGTGGGTAAGCGGCGCCCACACCAGGTTTGACAGGGCCCGGGCCATGGAGAGCCGCGAAGCGGCGGCGGGATCGATGAGTCCTGCCACGGGCGCATGGCCCAGCGAGGTGGCGATCCCCTTAACGCCCTGGTAGTCGAGCGCGGTAACGCCCAGGTTGTTCAGCGGAAGCTGGATCTCGCCGCAGTTCTGCTGTTTGGCGATCTTGCCGCTTACAGCCCTGTCGACCTTGTTGGTGAGCCAGTCCTTGCAGGCCACTGCTTCAAGCTGCAGCACCTGTTTGAGATAGTTTTCCAGGTTTGCCGGATCATAGGTCAGTTTGGAATGTTTTACATGAAGGATCGAATCCCGGAGGATCGTCCTGGGCGGTTTCCCGAAGAAATCGGCCAGTTTCAGGTCGATCGGCTTCAGCCTGTCGCGGTGATCTTCAAATACGAGCTCCTGATCCCCGGTTGTATGGCCGGCTAAGTAAATGGGGGCGCGCTCCCGTTCTGCAATAGCGCGCATCATGGCGACGTCGCAGCTGTTCAGGATCAGTCCCATCCGCTCTTGCGACTCGTTGCTGACGATCTCTTTGGCCGACAGGGTCGGGTCGCCGATGGGCAGGTTGTCGATGATGATGGTACCTCCGGTGGCCTCGACCAGCTCCGACAGGGCATTCAGGTGCCCGCCGGCGCCATGGTCGTGGATCGACACGATGGGGTTGTGCTCCATTTCGGTCATGGCCCTGATGGCGTTGAAGACCCGTTTCTGCATCTCGGGGTTCGAACGCTGCACGGCGTTCAGTTCGATGGCGTTGGCATATTCGCCTGTGGCCACCGACGAAACGGCGCCGCCGCCCATGCCGATCCTGTAGTTGTCGCCGCCCAGCACCACAATATCCTGGCCTGCCGAGGGATCCTCCTTCAGGCTGTCGCTCTTGCGGGCGAAGCCGATACCGCCTGCCTGCATGATCACCTTGTCGTAACCATAGGTGATGCCATTCAGCGTGTGTTCGAAGGTCAGCAGCGAGCCGCAGATCAGCGGCTGGCCGAATTTGTTGCCGAAATCGCTGGCGCCGTTGGAGGCTTTGACCAGGATTTCCTCAGGAGTTTTGTAGAGCCACGGACGCTCTTCAGTCTGATTTTCCCAGGGTCTTCCCCCGTCGGGACGGGGATAAGAGGTCATATAGACCGCCGTGCCGGCCATCGGGATACTGCCCTTGCCGCCGGCCATGCGGTCGCGGATCTCGCCGCCGCTGCCTGTGGCTGCGCCGTTGAAGGGTTCGACCGTGGTGGGGAAATTATGGGTTTCGGCCTTCAGCGAGATGACCGAGGCAATATCGCGGATGACGAAATAGTCGGCCACATGCTGGCTTGCCGGGGCAAACTGCTCCATCTCAGGGCCGAGGATAAAGGCCACGTTATCCTTGTAGGCCGACACCAGCAGTCCGGGATGCTCCTTTGCCGTCTTTTTGATCATGGCAAAGAGCGACTCGCCCATCTCGCGGCCATCGATGATAAAGGTGCCGTTGAAGATCTTATGGCGGCAGTGTTCGGAGTTGACCTGTGAAAATCCAAAAAGCTCGCTGTCGGTGAGTTTGCGGCCCAGCTTATGGCTCAGCCCGCCAAGGTAGGCGATCTCCTCGTCGCTCAGCGCCAGTCCCTGCTGTTTGTTGTAGGCGGCAATATCTTCGATGCACAGCACCGGGTCGGGATCATGGAGGATATGGAAGATCTCCTGGCCGAGGGTTTCGAACACATGCTGCAGCATGGGGTCGTGACGGGTGGAGCCCGGCGAGACCATGGTGAACTCCTCGATACGGGTGATCCCGGAAATGCCCATGTTCTGGGTGATCTCCACGGCATTGGTGCTCCAGGGAGTCACCATTTCGCGGCGCGGCCCGACAAACAAACCCTGTAAAACAGGTTCGGCGATGCACTCTGCATCGCCGAACAGCCAGGTTAATTTCTGCAAATCATCCCCGTCAAATTTATGGTTGCTTTCAACGGCATAATAACTGCCGGGGTTTTTGAAAAATGTTATCATATTTCCAGATTCAAAAGTCAATAACAACAACGGCCGTCAATGCCAGCCTTACGACCCGATGAACCGCTCCGCCTCGATGGCGGCCATGCATCCCGTGCCGGCGGCGGTGATCGCCTGGCGGTAATGATGATCCTGCACGTCGCCGCAGGCATACACGCCTTCGACGCTGGTCTGGGTGGTGCCGGGTTTGGTTTTCACATAGCTCATCTCATCGAGTTCGACCTGCCCTTCAAAGATCCCGGTGTTGGGTTTATGGCCGATGGCCACGAACACGCCCATCACGACAAGGTCGCGCGATTCGCCGGTGTTCACGTTGCGCACGCGCATCCCGGTCACGCCACTTTCGTCGCCCAACACCTCTTCGGGGGCGCTATCCCACACCATTTCGATGTTGGGGGTGTTCAGCACCTTGTGCTGCATGGCCTTGGAGGCGCGCAGCTCACTGCGGCGATGGATCATGAATACCTTTTTGCAGAGCTTGGCAAGATAGGTGGCCTCTTCGGCTGCCGTATCGCCGCCGCCCACGATGGCAACCTCCTGGCCCCTGTAGAAGAAGCCGTCGCAGGTGGCGCAACCCGAAACGCCCATGCCCATGAATTTCTTCTCTGATTCGAGCCCCAGCCATTTGGCGGAGGCCCCTGTGGCGATGATGATCGCTTCGGCCAGGATGGTCTTGCCGTCGTCGGCTTTGGCCATAAAGGGCCGTTTTGAAAGGTCGACCTCAGTAACGACGCCCCCTCTGACCTGCGTGCCGAAGCGTTCAGCCTGTTCTTTAAACTCCTCCATCATCTCGGGACCTGTGATCCCTTTGGGATATCCCGGGAAGTTTTCCACCTCGGTGGTGATGGTCAGCTGGCCTCCCGGCTGCATGCCCTGGTACATCACGGGCTTCAGGTCAGCCCTGGCTGCATAGATGGCAGCGGTATATCCTGCCGGACCCGACCCGATGATCAGGCACCTGGCGGTTTCTTTAATTTCGCTCATAAATTCAGATTAAGCTGCAAAATTAGCCAAAAAAAATGAACCTGACAGCTTCAATCAGAAGTGTCTCTGTTTCAATTTTTATAAATCTACCGTAAACAACAATGGATAAAGAAATAACGGTACAGTTATTTGCGACAATACCAGAGAAGTTGAACAGTAGATAAAGAGCCAAAGAAAAGTCACCGCATCATGAAAGTCACTAAAAATCTTCGTCATTCGCTAAACTGCGGAAACTCGTCGCTCCCCTCCTCGAACAGTCCGCAGTTTTACGCTCATTCCTCGATTTTCTTAATTTGACTTTCATGAGGCGGCTTGCCTGCTTAGTCTGGGGCATTCCAAACAATAACAGGCCAATAGCAGGTATAGCAATAACCCGATCAATCAATTTAAAAATGATATATAATCATGCTTACCCCAACAGGTATAAAAACATCAGACAGGGAAACTACCCTACATTCGGCCAATAGGGTATGTCAATGGATGATGACAAATTTAGAGACCAGTCCCGATGCCGGGAACCTGATCACATAAATGCCCGAAGGCAGCGCACTGATATCGATGGTGTTGGCCTGCTTTTTCAGGGTGCCTGCCATCACCTCCCTGCCGGCATCGTTGAGCATTACAAAACCTGAGCTTGTTTCTGTGTCAACCCTGATCATGCCGGAAGCCGGGTTGGGATAGATCCTGATAACTGACTGAACCTGTGTGGAAACCCCCACGGCTACATCCACATTGGCGCAGCTGCCCAGCGATTCGCCCGTCGGGTAGACCGCAGTAACGCAATAGGTGTGATGTCCGCTGGGAACGCCCATGTCGTCGTAAACAAGGCTTGTGATCACGGCGGCGTTTATTCTGAGTCCGTCGCGGTACATATTGTATCCCAAAAAGCCCGGTGCCGGTGCATTCCAGGTGAGGTGCACGTTATGGCTTGTGGGTACTGCTTGCAGGTTGGTCGGGGCTGGCAGCGGCATGTTGAGCATGCCGATAAATTTATAGACACCGTTCTCGGTTGCGCTCACATTCACCCCGCCGGCCCAGCCGCAGTGGTTGTTGACCCACGCCATCTGCATGTAGCGGGCGCCCTGGGTTCCCACGAAATCGGTCCAGGTATGACCTCCGTCAAAGCTGTAGGAGGAGCCCATGTTGCCCGTCGATCCCGAGCTTACCCAGGTGTTGGCCGTGCCGGGAACATAGCGCACATCGGTGGCATAGATGGGTCCGGTGGTCGTCACAGTTGTCCAGGTTGTACCCCCGTCGAAGGTTTCGCTGATGGCCCCTGTGCTGCCGGCGCTCTTGTCCTGTGCCAGGCCGTGCATGCCTGTGCGGAAGCTGGGTTCGACATACTTGCCGCTCAGGGCAGGTACTGCAGAAACTGTAAAGGTATGGCCCTTGTCGGTTGAACGGTACACCCGTCCCGCCGAGGTGCCGAACCAGATTGTATCTTTTACCGCCGAATAATAGCCCACGATGCCGAATTCGCCCGAAAGGGGGTTGGGGATATTGGCCCCGTTCACCTGGGTCCAGGTGGTGCCGCCATTGGTCGTGGTATAGATCTCATATTCCCCGTTGATGGGGTCGCCCATGCACCAGCCTTCGTTGTCGTTGAAAAAATGGATGCAATCGGGGAAGGAGGCGCTATTGCTGAAGGTGGCCGAGGCCTGGCGGGTCCAGGTCGTTCCGCCGTCGGCAGTCATATAGATCCCCATGGCGTTGGTCCCCGAAACCTTGTACATGGCCACATAGGCCTTGGTGGCGCTCAGGGCGAAGATCATCGACGAGGCCAGCCCCGTGGTGTTGGGGATGGAGCCGGGGGTCCAGGTGGCGCCGCCGTCGATGCTGCGGGTAAAGTCGGAACAGGGTCCGGTGGGGGTTACATCATCATAGGCAGAGGCCCATACGACGTTGCTGTCGACGGCCGACATATAGTTGATGCCGCGCGACACCGTGGGGAAACTGCTGTTCTGGGTGATCCATTCGGCCACGTTGATGTTGATCTCATTATAGACCGTATCGGTGGCGCTGTAGGAATAAACCTGTACCAGGTGGCTGCCCAGGTCGGAGGCAACTGTATTCCAGGTATATTGCAGCGAGTCGGAGGCGACTGAAAAACGCAGCACGCTGTCGATAAAGAGTTTCATGACCGCGGGGGTACCGTGAACCGTTTTGGCGTTGATATCGACGGGATAACCCACCCCGATCACGGCGTTGTTGACGGGATGCGAGATTCTGACGATGAGGTTGGCATTGTAAGGTTTGATATGCACCACCACCTCGTTGTCGGTGTTGAACTGGTAGCCGCCGGGGTTCAGGGCGCCAATGGCATACCAGCCATTGCTCGATCCCGACCATCCCCAGTTGAAATGGAACATCCCGTCGCTCATGCGGTAGCCGTCGCAAACCCAGGCATGGCCTTCGGTGCCGTCGACGCCGCTGTAATAAACAGGGAGACTCTGGTCGAGGTCGGCGCGGAGCAGGTTTTTAAAATCCTCCACGTTGGGATAGTTGTTTTTATATTTGATCTCCACCCCGGGATGGTAGTTGAAATAATCCATCAGCGCACCGGGAACGGCGGTGCTGAAGGCACCCGAGCCGCCCGTGCCGTATTGCATGTCGACCGACACGCCGGCATGGTACATCAGTGTGGCGACGGCCGTGTTGGCACTGCCCACCGAGTTGGGCATGGCACTCCAGTTATAGGTGGTGGCGCCGAAGTTGGCCGATTGCAACCCGTACACGGGATGGATATAGGAGTGAAAGCCCACCCCCTGCGGCGGGAAGTTATGGTATTTCATGATCTGCGACATGGCCGTGGCCACGCAGCCTGTCCACACATGGCCGCACTGGCCGGCGTCGGGCGGACAAAGGGCATTGTAAAAACACCCCTGGTCCCAGATGGTGGAGAGCAACGGGTTCACATCGGTTACCGACCTGTCGGTGGCGCCCTGCCTTACCCTTTCCCAGACCTTTGCCGTTTCCGCATTACTCAGATGGTGGGTGATGATCGCGTGGATCTCTTTTGAATAGCCTTCGAGCCATGCCTTTACCGAGGGGTCGGCGACCACCTCAGGCATCGAGCTCTCCGTCGAATAGCCCAGGATGGGCAGGGAGGCGTCGTCGGCGGCCACCATGACAAATCCGCCCTGGGCGAAGCGGAAGGTATAGAAGGTGGGTATCTTGTCAAAGGCGGTGACCGATTCGTCGGCGATGGCCGCGTTGGCGCCGCCCTGCGACAGGCTTTGATAAACTGCGACGGCGATCTGCCGGGCATCCTGCTGCGGAACATGCACTGCCATGACCATACAGCCAAAGGCCATCATGGTGAAAGAGAGGAGAAGTTTTTTCATTTTCGGGATCAGGTTTTTTTGAAGCGTTAAAATTAGCAAAAAAGGGATAGGGAACGACCTCGCTGTACCTAAACTTTCACCAAATGATCCGTTAAAAGGCAATCTGCGGGAATCCCCCATAAAACCTGACCAACCGTTGCATTGCAGCATTTGTACATTCCCGCATTCCTGCATTCCTGCATTTGTCCATTCCTGCATTCCTGCATTCCTGCATTAAGTGCTGATCAGGGCCGTGAGGCTGAGCTTGAGTTAAATCTCTTTATTTTGCGAGAAAAAAGGTTCTCCAGCACCCGGAAGGTTGGAAAGATCAAAAAAATGGTTAAATTTGCAGTCTCAAACCGGAGAACGTTCCGGCAATCAATCGGGGTGTGGCGCAGTTGGCTAGCGTACTTGCATGGGGTGCAAGGGGTCGGAAGTTCGAGTCTTCTCACCCCGACCAAGGGTAACTAATTATCAATTAGTTACCCTTTTTTGTTTCCGCAATGGTTGCCGTTTTTCTTTGTTTATGGCCTTTCATTCACTTGATTATGAAAAAACAATTTATATCACCGGGTACCCCCGTTTATATCATTAATGGCATTTCCGGTAAGGAATATCATTTTTATTTTATCAATCTCAATCAGATACGGTCAATTAGGAAACTTAAGACGGTCAAAGGGAATATATTTTTCCTGTGTTTAAATGGCATTGAAAACGTGTTACCTATACTTAAAAATATTGGATTCAAACAGTTTCAAAGTATTGATATTCACACTAATAATTTATTTTTTGGGGCTGATTTTTTCCTATACCTCATTAATTTTAATCCTGTTGATGCCTTGTTTATTCAGGATGATATAATAAATTCAAATTCTTTTTTTATCGCACTGCCTGAATGAGTGATCCTGTGAAGGGCTGCCAGTGATCCGGGCGTGTGAATGGGTGCAATGGATTAACAGGTACCGGGCAATGATCCTGATATCCTGATCCGGTGATCCTGCAATGTTCC
>CAIYQH010000361.1 GCA_903928285.1 uncultured Bacteroidales bacterium | reverse complement strand
TTGTATCGGAAGGATGTGTGTTCCGCACCGGCTCGGATACCGAAGTAGTCTTACAATTATATATCCACCGGGGGATCAACTTCGTCGGTTCCCTGCGCGGGATGTTTGCTTTTGCCATCTGGGACAATGAAATGAAGATCCTGTCCCTTGTGCGCGACAGGCTGGGGATTAAACCTCTTTACCTTTACCGCGATGAGCCAGGATGTGTTTTTGCCTCTGAAATCAAGGCAATTGTTGCAATTAAACCAAAACTGACCCTCAATCTGAATGGCTTCGGGCGTTTCCTGCGAACCTCCACCATGACCAACGGTGAAACCGTTTTCAACGAGATTTCAAGGCTGGAGCCCGGGACCATCGCACAATTCAGCCGGGAGGGGTTCAGCACTTTTCAGTATTATCGCCTGGCCAACACCTTTGGCGCCAATCATCACCCGGCAGGCAAAGATCTGAACGAAGAGAAGGATATTTTATACCGGAACCTGGAAGAGGCAGTACAATACCACCTGGTTGCCGATGTGAAAGTTGGCTGTTTTCTAAGCGGAGGGCTCGACTCAAGCGCATTAACCGCCATTACGCGGGAACTGACCGGCGATGCCGGGTTGTTCACCTCCTCCATTGTTTTTGACAAGGGGTTGAAACAGTACAATGAGGAATATTATTCCGACCTGGTTTCGGGTTTGTTTGCAACCTCCCATCTGAAATGCAGTCTCGACGAATCGCTGATATCCGAACTTGATGAAATTGTTTGGCATTGTGATGAACCCTTCGGTATTGCCGCATCCTTTGCATTATTCATCTTATCCAGGGAAACTGCAAAACATGTCAAGGTGGTTCTTTCGGGCGATGGCGCCGATGAAATCCTGGCAGGATACCAGGGTTTTTTCTCTGGAATTCAAAATACAAGCATCCGCAGGTCGCTCATGCAGCAGGGTGCCAATCTGCTCCTGCTGGCAGCGAAACTCGGCTTTTCGGGCAATGAACTTCTGAAGACAGCATTTATAAAGAGCTCACGAAAGGGGGGGACCGCCGGAACTGCTTACCAGGAACAGATTGCGAACTCAAGCGCCCTCAATTTCCTCTACTTTGACCACGACTTTCTTTATACCGCCTGGTCGCAATGGTCGCAATGCGAAATCGCCACGGCCTACGATTCACTCAAGGGAAAATCAGACCTTCAGAAGAAGTTATATTCCTCGCAGAAATCACGGCTGGTCGATGAGATGCTTACCAAGGTCGACAGGATGACCATGGCCCATGGACTGGAGGCCCGGGTTCCCTTCCTCGACCACCTGTTTGTGGAATACGCCAATTCATTGCCTGATGATTACAAGATAAACCTGACGGCAGGAAATGTGCGTCAAGGCAAGTTCATCATGCGCAAGGCCATGGAACAACATCTGCCCGACGAGGTGATCTACCGTGAAAAACATGGATTTGACATACCGATTCCCAACTATTTCAACAAAATATCAACCGCTCATATCCAAACCCTGATTTCAAACGGATTCCTGGTAAAGCATAACATTTTGAACAGCCAAAAAATCGACAGCCTGTTTGCCTCTGTTCAAAATTTCGAGGAGAATTTCCAATTCGTGCTTAACCTGTACATGTTTGAATTGTGGTACAACATATATCTTTCCAGAATCCCCGGATTTTCACTATCAATAGCATAATAAAATGGAGATAGGCATTATCAACAGTGGCGCTGTTCACGCAATTCCCAGGGCCATTGCTATTTCAAAGTACAACCATGTCAAAGTCTTTGTCGAAACTGGACCAAGAAGTTCCAGCCATAATTATCTG
>CAIYQH010000360.1 GCA_903928285.1 uncultured Bacteroidales bacterium | reverse complement strand
GCAATAACCTGACGCCAACCAGTACATGACGTTCCCGCCTTGCCAGGGATACATGGACATCCAGCATATCCTTCAGAATATTATTCCGTTGGTTTTTCCAGCTCCTGATTTCATCTATCAGTCTAACCTCAAAATACTTTGAAAAAAGAGGTTCTTTTTCCGTTAAATACAGGTGCTTTAATCTTTTGATACATTGTTCCAGTGAAAACCCTGATCCCGGAGATGTTTTTTCAATATTTTCAAGCATTTTTTTAAGTTTTCCTTCCAGCTGGTATGATAGTATCCATAGGGCTTCAAAGTAAAATTTATGCCGGATTACGAATTTCAGGTTATCTTTCTTTTTTGAGTTAACTCTCACCCTTTTTCCCTGGTTTTTTCTTCCCTTTTTCATATGATATTTTCTTTCCTGATTTGTAGAAGATATTTTCCTGAAAAATGATATCTTATTCCCCGATCTTTTAACTCAAATGATAGGGCATAAAAATTTATATCAGTGATCCTCCGGTCGCCAAATTTCCATAAAAAAACGACGTGTTTGTTATCATTTGGAGCGTATCCTATAGGGTAAGATTCCATTGTGCTTGGATCCAGGCGAATACCCTAATTGGATCTGTCTGTTTTTCTGCTATTTACACGCATATTCAATCTGATTTAACAAATATTTCACAAAATAGGGCTTTTTGTATTTAACGGAATTTGTAATTTTGCACTAAATTTAAAATAAATAAACATATCAAAAATGAGTATTGAAAAGAAAGTATTAAAAGCCAAAGCTGTTTACAAAGTTAAATTCTCCCTCTCCGGAGATCAATATAAATCAGCATCGTCGATCCTGCTTATGGGCGACTTCAACAACTGGCAGATGGGCGAAACCCCTTTAAAAAAGGCAAAAACAGGTGTCTGGTCCGTATCCCTCGAACTTGAATCCGGAAAAGAATATCAGTTCCGTTACCTGATTGACGGGACGAATTGGGAAAACGAACCGGAAGCTGATCAATTTGTTCCCAGCGGGTTAGGTTCTGAGAATTCTGTTCTTGCTCTCTGAGACCTGATTTCAGGGAAAACAATCCATTCAAACACACCATTACCGGATCGCCGTTTCAGGACATCAACCGGGAATACGCTGAAAATACCTTATTTCACACGCAAGCGGCTTTTATTAAAAGCTGGCTACTGATGATTGAATCGTGCCGTCAGGTACTGACAGGTTCTGTTCCGTGGGTTCCCGGATCCATTGTAAAGGTGGTTGACTTGCTTGTAAATGAATAGATTAAAAGAAGGAAACTGTTTGTTTACTGTTTGTTTTCCAACCGTGCTTTGATACCACGCATGATCTTCAGGGGCGTATCGGTGATGACCATATTGTAGATCCAGTTCGGGACATTTCCTGCAGGGTCAACAAACCCTTCAAGGGTGATATGGATGACTCCGTTTTTCATATCCTGGATAACCCATTTCTGCCTGTATTTTTTAATGCGGACATATTTGGGATTTTCAGGAACAACATTGAATAGCGGAACAGAGGATATCGTGCGGATACCAGCTACGGGATCGGTAGAGATCGTTGCGTCGACGCAGAGGTCGCGATCGGTTACGGGCCAGGGTGCCCCGTAGACAAGGTAATATTGAATGTGCTTATCCTTTTCATATAGTAGGACATTGATTTCCCGGAGATTCTTATCCCACCAGTCAACTTTTTTAACATTCCCGATCAGGTTACAAACCTGTTCCATTGAGGTATGAAGATCGGCCTCCCCCTTGAACGATTTTAGCATGCTGCCCGGCTCCCTGCGGGTAAAGATCTTTATCCCGTCCCGCTCCTTGATAAATTCCCAGGGCTGGGCATGAAGATCGACTGCAAGGATCAGCAGGGTGAAAAGAGTCAGCCAGGGCAGCAACCGGTAATACTTCATGGGGCATTTTAATTTGCGGCAAAGTAACGGCAATCTTTTCTGATCCCCAAAAAAAGTCAGGAAAGCTGTAATTTCGCTTTTTCCATTCACCCTGAAAATGAATACCGGCATATGAACAGCAACCAACTTTTGAATGGTATGATCATTCTCTCCCTTTTCCTGGTCATTTCAATCTGTTTCCTCTATCCTCCCCCGCTAAAGCGTGTCGGGAAGGAAGCATTGGAATATCCGGCCGCGGCCGTTTTACTCATCATAACGGCAGTTCTGCTGCGGGTTGTACAAAAAAGAGGGGTCAGCCGGCTTCAGAAAAGAACTTTAACCTTGGGATTGCTATTCGGACTGCTCTGGACTATTGAAATAGGCATCAATAACCTGGTCCGGCCGGGGCTTCCGCTCCGCGATATTATTGATAACATTTTCTGGGCCGTCATTGCGCTGTTGATCTTTATTACCGCCACGAGGGAAGCCATCCTGACAAACAGGTTCCGCGACGGGGTGAGGGCCGGCCTCTGGAGCGGGATTGCCAGTGGGGCAGTAGCCTGCCTGACAGCGCTGGTTCTGATCGTTTTCGGGATGGGATTTATTTTGCAGGATGATTTGAATATCAGGGAATGGCGCCAGGTTAACCCAACCGGCAACCTCCGGGGAATGGCAGCCTATTTCGCCCTGGAAACCCTGGCAGGGGCCATCATGCATCTGTATATCCTTGGCATTCTCATGGGTTTGATACTGGGTATCATCGGGAGTGTTTCAGCGAAAATGCTGAATGCCCTGAAAACTATCTTTCGCCGCCGTTATCGAACTCGAATTTGACCTCTTTTGCCTTTTTATTGGTGGTACTGAAATTCAACACCACCCCTGCATAGATAATAGGCGCATCGCGTTTTCTTACTGATTCCTGCACCAGTACCGGTGTGTCAACAGTGTTTTTCATGGCATTGGTATTAAAGATGTCGGAAGCGGTAAGCAATACGGAGACCCGCTTTTTCCAGAAATCCTGCCGGAAACCAAGGTTCACCCCTCCGCTGGGATAGCGCAGCCCCTGGGGCGTCAGCACGGAGGAGCGGTACTGACCATTCACCTGTACCATGGTTGTTTTGGTTACGTTTACTGAGATATTCATCTTTGCATTCCATGAAAGAGCCGCTTTACTCTTGCTGTAACCTATGTTGGAGGCATCAATTTCATTGTAATAACCGGAAGCGCTGAAGTTGAGATTCAAAATTTTCGCCAGCTGTGCATTACCGCTGAAATCGATCCCTGCGCTCTGGTCATGAGCCAGGTTTTCCATGGTAGTTACCAGGATCGAATCCTGCCGGGTATAGGTCACCGAAGTAAATCCGTCGCGGCGGTAGCGGTAAAAGAGGGATGGAATCAGCGTAACGTGTCCGGATTTAACGGCATAGCCGAATTCAAAGGAATGAATGTCTTCTGGTTTAAGACCCGGATTCCCGACATAGAAACTTCTCGGATCGCGGTATTCCGGCACCGGGTTCAGATCTTCCGGCCTGGGGCGGTTCACCCGGCGGCTATAATTGAGCTGCCATTCGTTTTTTCCGGAGGCAAGTGAAAGATGCAGGGTTGGATATACTGCAAAACTGGTCTGGACCACCTTGCTGTTACGGGTGATAAAATCAAGATTCAGCAGGGAGAGCTCGGGTCTTAGTCCTGCCATAAATGCAAATTTTCCGATTTTACTTGACAGGGTTCCAAACAGGGCATGTACGGTCTGATTTCCCTTGTAATGATTTGTCAGGGTGGAATCCGTTGTCCAAACCGCCCTTTCTGTATCGTAGTGGTTCACCCTGAATTCCTGGTCGGCAATGCCGATGTTGCCATCATACCCAGTCTCCAGGGAGGCGTTGTTCCATAAAGGCCTTGAATAGGTAAGGGCTATATTGACACGCTCATCCAGGTTGTGGTTATAATTAAAATCCTTAGCATCGGCTGTTTGAGGTAGCGCATAAACTGTGGTATACATATAGTTTTCATGCTCGTCATCATATTGAAAAACAAAATCGGCCCTGAGTTTATGTTCGCTTTCCCTGTTAAACGTATGTTCAAAATAGGCATTGGTTCCAACGCTGGTCTCATAGTCAGGCCCGATCTGGCTGCGTGTAAACGCCTCTGAAGGATGAAGCGAATCGTTCCTGTAAAGATTATAGGTGGAGGTCACGCGGTTAAAGTCACGGTAATTCATATTCCCCGAAATCCCGGTTGCATCCTTGTCGCTGATATTCCAGTCTGCGCCAAGGGTGACCAGGTTCGAAAGGGGTTTGGCAGTGCCAATGGAGTTCTGGTAGAGGTAAGTTGACCGGTGTGCCGCAGTATCTATTGTTTGAGAATGCAATTCGTTGCTTCTCCAGCGGTAGTCTTTCCGATAGCCATAACTCATGAAAAAATTGAATTTGCCCGTATTCAGGTTAAGCTGCAGGTTGCTGGTATACCGGTTTTGGTTCCCGATATTTCCACCGATAGTGCCGTTAAAACCGGCTTTACGGTTCTTCTTCAGCACGATGTTGATGATTCCTGCCGTACCATCGGGGCGGTATTTTGCCGAGGGGTTGGTGATCACCTCAATTTTGTCGATCAGCGATGCCGGCATCTGGTCCAGGCTGGCTGTTCCCGCCATGGCTGAGGGGCGGCCATCGATGAGAACCGTTACATTCCCTGATCCCCGCAAGGTGATATTCCCGTCCATGTCGACCGAAACGGCCGGGATATTCTGCAAAACATCATTGACCGTGCCCGTCTGTGCCATGATATCCTGCTGAACATTGAAGATCTTGCGGTCGATGCGGTTTACCATCATACTTTTCTCGGCGCTGATGGTCACCTCCTTCATATTAACAGCAGCCAGTGTGAGCCCGACCACTCCCAGGTTCACCCGGTTTTTCTTGCGGTTTATAACGACCGGGCTTGACCGTTTTTTTTCATAGCCTATAAAGCTGTAATCCAGGAAATAGACGCCCGGAGGTACGTTCGTCAGCGTGAATAACCCGGTACTATCGGTTACCGCACCTCCGATGATCATTCGCTTTACAGTGTCAACCAGCGCCACATTGGCATATTCAACAGGGAGTTTGCTCTGTGGTTCAATGATTTTACCCTGGATGATCCCGTCAGGCCGGGATTGGGATAGCACAAGCAAGGGTAGTAATCCAAGCCAGAAGAAAAGAAATGATCGTTTCATGGGAGCAGTAAAGTACAAAATAAGAATGCAGGTGCAAAAGTCGGAACAAAATTCAAGAATACAACGGGATGGGATAGCAGAATTTCCCCAAAATGTTTTTACTTTCGGAAAAAATTCAGCGTCATGCGATCCACCAATTTATACATCCACGGGTTACAAAAATCCGTGCTGGTTTTCCTGTATGTTTTCTGTTCTGTTATATTTCAAAGCTTGCCTGTTTCCCTGCAGGCACAGGCAACTGAAGGTAAGGAGGGCAAAATAACCCTTCCCAACGGCTGGCGGCTGAGCCCGGCAGGCAGGCAGATACCGCTGGGGGATCTGCCGCTCAACATTGCCGTAACCGGCGACAGGAAATATGCCGCCGTTACCAATGATGGCCAGGGGACCCAATCCCTTCAGCTGATCAGGCTGAAGGACCGGCAGGTTACCGATACGCATGAGGTCGGTAAGGCATGGCTGGGGCTGGCGTTCAGTGATGACGGTAAAAGCCTGTATGCCTCCGGCGGGAATGACAACTGGATTTTGCGGTTTTCCATCCGGGATGAGAAGCTGACCGTTCTTGATACGTTTAAATTCGGAAACCCCTGGCCTGAAAAAATCTCCATCGCCGGTATTGCCATCGATGAGGCAAAACATCGATTGTATACCGTGACCAAGGAAAACAATTCACTTTACGTCATGGAAACCCTGTCAAAAAGGATACTGAAGCAATTTCCGCTTGGAGGGGAAGGTTACAGTTGCCTGTTGTCGCCCGATAAGAAACATCTCTTCAGCACCTGCTGGGGCTGTGATAAAGTGGTGATCCTCAACACTGTCACCCTTGAAATTGAGGGAAATATCCCTGTGGGCGACAACCCGAACGATATGGCGGTCGATACCAGGGGAAAATATCTTTTTGTCACTAACTCCAATGATAATTCCGTTTCCGTGATCGATCTTGCAACCAGGTCAGTAATTGAAACCCTGAATGCCGCCCTCTATCCGGTATCACTTTCAGGATCAACGACCAACAGTGTGGCCCTGAGTGCGGATGGCCATACCCTTTACGTTGCCAATGCCGATAATAACTGCCTTGCAGTTTTCGATGTGGCAAATCCCGGCCATAGCCGGGGACTGGGGTTTATCCCGACAGGATGGTATCCTTCCTGTGTGCGTGTTGCAGGTAATTCGATTCTGGTTGCCAACGGAAAAGGACTCTCCTCTTTTGCCAATCCCAGGGGGCCCAATCCGGTTAAAAGAACCAATAAGGTAGCGTATCAGTCGGGCGATCAGAAGAAGGCGCAGGAGGTGCAGTATATCGGCAGTTTGCTGAAGGGGACCCTTAGTGTGATTCCGATCCCCGACAATGTCAAACTGGCACAATATACACGGCAGGTCTTTGCCAACACCCCTTACAATAAAAACAGGGAGATGCAAAGTTCAGGGATGGCCGGCAACCCGATCCCCCGGCGTGTCGGCGATGCCTCTCCGATAAAGTATGTTTTTTACATCATCAAGGAGAACAGGACCTATGACCAGGTCTTAGGGGATATGCCCGGGGGAAACGGGGATACCTCCCTGGTGCTTTTCGGGTCGAAATACACCCCCAACCAGCATGCCATTGCATCGCAATTTGTGCTACTCGATAATTTTTATGTGGATGGAGAGGTCAGCGCCGACGGGCATAACTGGAGCCTTGGGGCCTATGCCACCGATTACCTGGAGAAAAACTGGCCAACCAGTTATGGGGGCCGCGGCGGAAGTTATGATGCAGAAGGCACCCGCGAGGTGGCCAATAACAAAAACGGCTTTATATGGGATTACTGTAAAAAATATGGTATCAGTTACCGGACCTACGGCGAGTTTGCCGATGATTACAAGGCCAACATACCCGTTTTGGAAGGCCATTTCTGCAAATACTACACCAGCTGGGATCAAACCGTAATGGATACCACGCGTTTCAGGCAATGGAAACGCGATTTCGACTCCCTGCTTGCCATTCACCAGGTCCCCAAAATGAACACCCTCCGTTTTATCAATGATCACACAGAAGGGCTCCGTATTGGCCGTCCTACGCCCTATGCTGAAGTTGCCGACAATGACCTGGCCGTTGGGTTGTTCGTGGATTACCTGAGTCACAGTCCGATCTGGAACGAGTGTGCCATTTTCATCGTCGAAGACGACGCCCAGAACGGACCCGACCATGTGGACGCCCATCGCAGCACCGGTTATGTGGCTGGCGGATTTGTTAAGCATTCAACCGTCGATCACACGTCCTGTTCAACCTCCTCCTTTCTCAGGACCATTGAACTGATCCTGGGGATTCCTCCCATGAGCCAGTACGACGCGGCAGCCGAACCCCTCTGGCATTGTTTTGACACAATTGCGGCTCATCAGTCATTTATTGCCATTCCTGCGCACACCGACCTTTTTGAAAAGAACACGGCACTCAACGAATGGCAAAGAAAGAGTGAGGAGTTTAACTTCAGCGGGGAGGACCGTGCACCGGATCAGGAACTCAACCGGGTGATCTGGTTTGCCTGCCGGGGGAATTCGGCGCCCTGCCCGCCGCCGGTGCATTCGGCATTCGTGAAAACTGAGGAGGATGATTAACCGTGTTCCTGTGAACTTTGTATTCAACGGTTTTTTTCCTTTTTCCTGGTATAATTTGAATTGAAAGCAAAATTGGTCTATTTTTACGCGGCTTAGAGACTGTTTAATTTTCAATAACCGAATCAAAATTTAACCACCATGACACAAAGAAGGCACAATGCACACAATGGTACCCATTGCGAACATTGTGTAAATCATTGTGAACTTTGTGGTTACGAGGTTGCAAAATTCCCACTGGTCCACCTGGCCGGGTATGATTACTTCAATTTATAAAAGATGAAACGGATTACATTCCTGATTTTTATCGCCATCATCACCTTTGCCGTGATTCTCTGGGTGAAACGACCCGATATCATTGGCAATTTCTGGCTTTGGGTAGTCGGGCTGGCAGGTCCGGTCATTGCCTTCTTTAAAAGGATCATCTACGAGATCGACCAGCGTAACATCTTCAAAAAGGCCATTAAAACGCCCGGCCCGGATACCAGAACGGGAAATACAGCATAATTGAACCGATTGACAATACAGTTAAAAAATCACTGTTGTCCGGTAAAACTTTAAAGTAGGGTTGGCCGGTTAAGGCCAACCCATGATG
>CAIYQH010000359.1 GCA_903928285.1 uncultured Bacteroidales bacterium | reverse complement strand
TTACACAATGATCACCATGAATTCTTTTTGTACATTGTGTCTTCTTTGTGTCATGGTGGTTAAACATTGATTCGGTTTCTGAAATTTAAACAGTCTTTAATAGCTTTATGGTTTTAGTTCGATAATCATGACCCCCTTGCCCGGAACAGTCAGTTGTGACAGGTCTTTAATGGCGGCGCCTGTGATAATCTCGGTTCCGGAATGGTGCTTTTTCAGGAACTCATCATAGCGTTTGGTGGTGATGATCTTCGCCTCTTCCTTGTTATTCATGATGACCATCAGGGTCTCTTTGGCATTATACCTGAAATAGGTGTATATCCCATCCTGCGGGATAAAATGACAGAACCTGCCGGTATGGATCACCTCCTTCGTCTTTCGCCATTGAAGAATGGTATGCAGGAAGTTGTACATGTCGTTTTCCTCGACACTGCGACCCTGGGCAGTGAAAGCATTCCGGGGATCGCCCTGCCATCCTCCCGGAAAATCCCTGCGTTTGGTGCCATCGCCCTTATAATCGCCGGAGGTTGAGAGAATTTCAGTTCCGTAATAAATTTCAGGAATGCCCCGCGTGGTCAGGATGAAAGCCATGGCCATTTTCAACTTCCTGATATCGTTTTTCTGGGTGTCGAGATACCTGTTCACATCATGGTTGTCGGCAAATACCACGAGATTGGAGGGGTTGGGATAGGAGAAATCCTGCGATAACACATCATACAGCCGGAGGATGCCGGTATTCCACGATTCATCCTCATTGAAGGCCCTGCTCAGTGCGTCGAACATCGGGAAATCGAATACCGACGGCAGCCATGAGTTGAAATGGTCTTTGTTCAGGGCTTTCTTTTGCCAATAGGCTACAGAAGCAGGATAACCCATCCAGCATTCGCCCACCATGTTGAACCAGGGATACTCTTCCGCAATCCGTTTCCCCCATTCGGCCGTCATATCCCTGAACGAATAGGGATAGGTGTCCTGCCTGATGCCATCCAGGCCGGCATATTCTATCCACCATATGCTGTTCTGGATCAGGTAGTTCCTGACAAAGGGGTTCCGCTGGTTCAGGTCGGGCATGGTGTTGTCAAACCAGCCGCGGACAAACAGGTTGCTGTCGTAGGCCGACACGTAGGGGTCGGTCGAAGTGCCGGCCCTGTAGTTGGTCCTGGTGAATTCGGGCCACTGGTTGACCCAGTCGGGTGAGGGTAGGTCCTTCATCCACCAGTGTTCGCTGCCGCAATGGTTGAATACCATATCCATCACCAGCTTCATCCCAAGATGATGCACCGATTCGCCCAGCTTCACATAGTCCTCGTTGGTTCCGAAACGCGGATCGATTTTGTAATAGTCTGTGATGGAATAGCCATGATAGGAATACTTCGGCTGGTTGTTTTCAAACAGCGGCGTGATCCATACCGTTGTCATGCCAAGTTCTCTGATATAGTCAAGGTGATCGGAAATGCCTTTGATGTCGCCGCCATGCCTTCCGTCGGGGTTGTCGCGGTTTACAGGCTCGGTCAATCCGGTGGCATTATCATTTGTTACGTCCCCGTTGGCGAAGCGGTCGGGCATCACCAGGTAGATCACATCGGCTGAGGAAAATCCCTTTTTCCCAGCATTTTTTTTCCTCTCCTTCAGTTCATAGAGGTATTTCCCAACGACTTTTTCCTTTTCCCTGAACAGAATGGTTGCTATGCCGGGGCGTGCGGCAGGACTGATGGTCATATCTAAGAAGAGGTAATCGGGATTTACGACCTTATTGATCTTCTTTACTTTAAATCCGGGATAATCGACCGAAATCCTGGCCAGTGCAATATTTTTCCCGTAAACCATCAGTTGAAGGTCGGCTTTTTTAAAACCTGTCCACCAGAAGGGGGGCTCCACCCTGGTCAGGGCGACCTCCTGGGCTAACAGGCTGATGGGTAGGAGAATGAATAGTAACGTAATACGTTTCAGCATCAGTTCCTGTGTTTTTTTACTCTTCCGTAAAGCATCGTCAAATGGGCAAGCTTCCCGGCCAGTTCAGGTGTGAAAACATCTGATTTCACACGCCATTGCCAGTTATTCCGGGTGGTACCCGGGAGGTTCATCCGGGCTTCAGTCCTGAGACCAAGAAGATCCTGCATGGGCAGAATGGCCGTGTTGGCTACCGACGACCAGGCCAGTCGGATAAAGTCCCAATGGATCTCGTGGTCGCTGGTGTTCAGATAATCCAGGACATAGGCCCGGTCCTCCTGCGAGGCATTTTCAAACCAGCCCACCACGGTGTCATTATCGTGGGTGCCGGTATAGACGATACAGTTTTTGACATAATTATAGGGGATATAGTCGTTTCCCTCCGATGAGTCGAAGGCAAACTGCAGGATCTTCATGCCGGGAAGTCCAAATCCATCGCGCAGCTCCTCCACGTCGGGTGTTATCACGCCAAGGTCTTCGGCGATGATGGGAAGGTCGCCAAACTCAGCCCTGAGGGCCTCAAAGAACTCTTTACCGGGGCAGGTGATCCATTCGCCATGAATCGCGGTTTTTTCACCGTAGGGAACAGCCCAGTAGGCGGCAAAACCCCTGAAATGGTCGATCCTGATGATATCATACAGGAAAAGATTCGTTTTGATGCGGTCGATCCACCAGCGGTAACCCTGTGCTTTCAGCACATCCCAGCGGAAAAGCGGGTTTCCCCATAACTGGCCGGTCTCACTGAAATAGTCGGGAGGCACCCCGCCAACACGGATGGGGTTCAGCTGGTCATCAAATTCGAATATTTCGGGATTTGCCCATGCATCGGCACTGTCGAGGGCCACATACAGGGGGATGTCGCCGATGATTTTGATTTTATGGTTAAACGCATATTCCTTAACGGCAATCCATTGTTTGAAAAAGAGGAACTGCTGGAATTTATGAAAGTCGATCTCCTCATGAAGCAAAGCCTGGATGGCGCTGATCGCCTCCGGGTCCCGCTTCTTCAGAGGTTCTTCCCACTGATACCAGGGGTTCTGGTTGCGGTTTGCCTTGATGGCACGGAAAAGGGAATAATCGTTGATCCACTTTGACTGTTCCTTCAGGAAATTCCGGTATACAAGTTTTTCGGTAGGATCGGCATAGGTCATAAAGGAGTGAAAGGCCTTTTTCAGCAGGGGCATCCTGTTTTGCTGGATATTCTCGAATTCCACGATCGTATTGGAGAACCGCGGAAGATCTTCCAGATCATCGGCTTGCAGCAGCCTGCCCTTTACCAGTAAATCCAGGTCGATCAGGTTTGGATTCCCGGCGTGGGAAGAAAAACACTGATAGGGAGAGTCTGCATATCCTGTAGGGCCTAAAGGCAGCATTTGCCAGTACTGTTGTTTGGCCCTGACGAGGAAATCAATAAATTCGAACGCTGCCTTTCCCAGGGTGCCGATCCCGTAATTGCCCGGAAGTGAAGTTGGATGTAATAAAATTCCGCTAGATCTTTCTTTAAGCATGATATTCCGTATTTTAAATTTGTATTGTTAACGTTGACGGTTATATAACAGTTTTCTCCCTGATAAACAGCGCGCTGATGGCCCCTAAGAACATACTGGCGCCGGCCATGATAATACACAGGATGGGGTTGTCGGCAAAAAAATATTTCAGGATAAAACCGCTGAGAATCCCGCTTACAATTTGCGGGATGGTGATCGACATATTAAAGAGACCCATATACATTCCCATCTTCCGGGGAGGGATGGAACTGGCGAGCATGGCATAGGGCATGGCCAGGATGCTGCCCCATGCAATGCCGATACCGATCATCGGGATGATCAGGTAATGGGGATCGGTGAAAATGAGGAATGACAACAGCGAAAGGGCGCCGATCCCCAGGGCCAGGGCATGGGTGACCTTTTTTGTGAGTCTCTTCGCGACGATCGGGAGCATCAGGGCTATAACAGCGGAAACGCCGTTATAAACGCCGAATAAGATACCGACCCAGTTTCCGGCCTCCTGGAAGGGCACCGAATTCGCATCGGTCGTTCCGTAATATTTCAGGGCAACTGCGGGGGTTGTATAAACCCACATTGAAAAAAGGGCAAACCAGGAGAAAAACTGCACCAGTAAAAGTTTAACCATGACAGGCGGGATGAAAAACTTACCGCTTTTTTCCTCCTTTTCCTCCCGGGTAAGCACTTCCGGTGGATATTCCGTTGTGGAAAAAATGGTCCACAGGATGGTGGCAAGCAGCACAAATGCACCAAAATAGAAGGAATAGGTAACGTTGTCGGGAACAAGTCCGGCATGCCCAGAATCTTTTGAAATTCCCATCCAGTTGCCCAGGATATAGGGAAGCCATGATCCAACCACCGCCCCGATGCCGATCAGCAAGGTCTGAACAGAAAATCCCAGGGTATGCTGGCTTTCGGGCAGTTTATCGGCAACAAGGGCCCTGAAGGGTTCCATGGAGATGTTGATGGAGGCATCCATGATCATCAGCAGTCCACCGCCGATAAACATGGGAGCAATAAAAGAGGCAAGGTGGGGGGCGTTGGGCATCAGGACCAATGCGATGCTGGTCATAATGGCGCCAACCAGGAAATAGGGACGGCGCCGGCCAAGACGGCACCAGGTTTTATCGCTCATATATCCGATGATCGGCTGGATGATCATGCCGGTAATGGGGGCGACCAGCCAGAACCAGCTCAGGTGATGCACGTCGGCTCCGAAAGTTAACAAGATACGGGAGGCATTGCCGTTTTGCAACGCGAACCCAAACTGGATGCCGAGAAATCCGAAACTCATGTTCCAGACCTGCCAAAAATGCATCTTAGGTTTTTCCTTCATGAGTTTGTACGATTTTATCAGATTGATTGTTCAAAAATAAGAACTTTCTATTACTTTTATGGCCCAAATCACGACTATGATCCGAAATCTTTTGCTGATCAGTAATTCTACCAATGCAGGGGAGGATTATCTTGCCTGGACACGTACCTATATCAGGGATTTTTTAGCCAGGTATGGCGTACGGAAGGTCCTGTTTATCCCCTATGCCGGGGTCAATCTGACCTCATCGGGGGTTGATAAATCATTTGATCTGTATGAAGACCGGGTGAAGAAGATTTTCAGGGAGATGGGGCTGAGCCTCCATTCCATTCATCGTGAACCCAATCCCGTAATCGCAGTCAATGAAGCTGAATCCATCGTGATCGGAGGGGGGAATACTTTTCATCTTGCCCTGATGATGCAGGAATATGGTATGATGGAGGCCATCCGCCGCAAGGTGCTCAGGGGCATTCCCTTTGTAGGTTGGAGTGCCGGCGCCAATGTAGCCTGCCCAACCATGAAGACCACCAATGACATGCCCATTTGTGAGCCTCCTTCATTTAACTGCCTGAAACTGATTCCTTTTCAGATAAATCCGCATTATATGGATTTTAACCCGGCGGGTCACGCAGGCGAGACACGTGAACAGCGCATTACAGAGTTTCTTACGGTCAACCGTGATGCAACCGTCGTCGGCCTCCGTGAAGGATGCCTGCTGCAGGTGGAGGGCGATACCATGAACCTTGTGGGGGATAAGATGTTGAGGGTGTTCCGGTTCGGATTTGAACCGCAGGAATACCAGGCAGGGGAAAACCTTGATTTTTTATTGAAGTAGGGTTGTGATCCCGCTCTCCGGAGCAAGATTCCTGCTTCCCGTGAGCACTATGCGCCGACAGGTTTCCAGCCTGTCATCAGCTGCACCCCGGAAGGCGTTTCAGTCAGAACAATATCTGTCAATCCTGCGGCTTTCATCCAGGTGCTGATTTCATCTGCGGTATAGGTATCGCCATGGAGGGTGCCCACCAGCATGTTCAGGGCGAACATTGCGCCAATGGCTGGCTCGGTGCGGTCGGCGCTCATGATATGATCTATGATCACCAGTTGTCCGCCTGGATTAAGCGCCGCTGCGCCTTTCCTGATGAGCAGGATATTCTCTTCCGGCGAATTGATATGAATAATCGCCGACATAAGCGCCAGGTCGTAGTTTCTCCCAAGGTCATCCGCAAGATAATCTCCCGAAACAGTATCTACGCTGTCTGAAAACCCCGATTGCCCGATGTACCGTTTGGTTATCGGGATGATATTGGGTAAATCGAAAATGGTAGCCCGGATGGATGGATTCCGGCGGATCATGGCAAAGGCAAAGGCTCCTGATCCTCCTCCAACATCCAACACCTTACCGGTTGCCGAAAGGTCAAGCGCAGCGGCAGTTTCAACAGCCTGTTTGCCAGCCCGTGCATGCATGGCCGCGATGAACGACTCTTTCCAGCTGTCGGTACGTTCGTTGATATGGGCGCTCATGGCTACCGTAGTACCCTGGCGAACGGCATCGGTAAGCGTGCTCCAGGTTCTCCACGTCTGGCTGGCAAGGGAAAGGCCGCCGAGATAAGCCGGCGAAGTTGTTACCAGGAATTTACCGGCAAAACCGGTGTTCCGGTAGATATCACCCTGTTTGGTAAGCAACCCGAGAGAAACCAGCGCATTCAGCAGGCGGTCGGTGGCCCGCACATCGGTTTTCAGGGTGGTGGCAGTTATCGCTGAAGTACTGTCATTCCCCGACAAGAAATCAAATACGCCCAGCTCATTGGCTGTCAGAATAATACGGCTAACCCGAAAGGCATTGGCCATTTCCATAAGATAGGCAGGGGAGGTAATCTCTTCGGTTTTCATGGGACTGTATTATTATTTGTTCAGACCTAATACGTCAACACCTTGCAGGTAGACGATATCCAGCGGTATATTGGCAGTTTTAAGCTTTTCGATATCGGTTTTCAGTGTTTCGCCTAATTTTCCATTGGTTTCAAGATAGTTTTTTGCCCCGTTATAATCTCCGTCTCCTTCAAATTTCAGGACCATGGCTGCCCATTTATTCGCGGCTTCCCCGATTTTTTCAAAGTTGACTTTGTATACGCCCGATTTGCTGCGCTCAAACGCTCCCTGGCCGGCAAAAAAATTGAAGCACATCATGTTGGCTTTCCCGTGCGCGCTGGCAACACCGAAACGAACCGAGCGGATCAGCCCTGCCATGTAAGTTACAAAACAGTCTTCAACAGTGATGTCTTTGATTTCTCCCTTTCTGATCAACCGGGTAGCCAT
>CAIYQH010000358.1 GCA_903928285.1 uncultured Bacteroidales bacterium | reverse complement strand
GGTCACAAAAAAGGAAATGTTGTGATAACTGTAACGCATTAACTGGTAATATGTCTAAGATTTTAATTTTTTAACATGAAATAACCATAAGAACTACTTTCATGCAAACCGTGAATGATAATTATGGTTATTCCATATGGCCCCAAAAAAATAAATATTATCATATGAAAACCAATATGAAGAAACTTATCAGATTCGGCGAAGATGTCGAGGGATATAACATCCCGGTTTTAAACGAGCGGGAAATAAGGGCCGCCGCCGGGATCCTGTTCTTAGCCACCTTTACCTCGCTGATGTTCATCCTGTTTAGAGGGAATTTCATCCCGATTAAATACGTGATAACCCTGTTCCTTACCGATTTTCTGATACGGGTTTTTATCAATCCCCGGTTTTCACCTACCCTCATCATTGGACGGCTGATCGTGCGGAATCAAACGCCCGAATATGTCGGGGCTGCCCAGAAGAAGTTTGCCTGGATCATCGGGGTGGTTTTGTCGGCGACCATGTTCGTCTTTTTTATTATTGTCAACGCCTATGGCCCGGTAACCGGCATTATCTGCCTGATTTGCCTTATTTTCCTCTTCTTTGAATCGGCTTTCGGGATATGCCTGGGATGTAAATTTTATCCCCTCTTTTTTAAAGGTAAGGTGCAGTACTGCCCCGGCGAGGTTTGTGAGGTAAAAGAGAAACAGGATATTCAAAAAACCTCGGTCAGTCAGTTTCTTGTTCTGGCGGCCTTTATCGCCTTCATCTTCCTGATAATCTTCCTGATGAACGACAGGTTCAGTGAAAAACCCCGTGATATGCTGGGCAAGAACAAAACCGAACAACCCGGTGAAAAAACAAAAGGAAAGTAAAGAAATGCTGATGTTTGCATCAAATTGCCGGATCTGCGCTATATCCCGGCTGCTTTCAATGCGCCGATGATCTCTTCCACAGGCTCAATCCCGACGGAGATCCTGAGAAGCTCGGGATTTAACCCTTTTTGCATCAGCTCCGCTCTTCCCTCGCTGGTTTTCACCTTGTCATAATGCGCCAGGTAAACATAGGGCATGGCAAGGGTGAATTCGGTACCCAGGCTGGGACCTTTGGGCAGGTTCAGTTTGTCGTAGTAACAGGAAAGCTTTTTGTCAAACACGACAGAAATAAGGCCCGGCAATGCATCCGGGTGTTTGCGGATCTTCAGGAAATTCTCAGTTGAGCCCGGAGATAACACCGAATACAGCTCGTTGACTGCAGGTGACTTTTCAAGATATCCGAGGATGCTTTTTGTGTTCGCGGAAACCTTCCGCACCCGCTCCTCATACCCCCCGATGCTGCGTGCAAGTCTTGATATATCCCGGCTATATGGATCCACGATATTTGGCGACAACAGCTCTTCAACGTTCCCGGAGATCCTGCTCGCCGGGTTTACCATGACCGCGCCCATGAGCACGTCGCCCTGTCCGCAGGCAAATTTGGTAAGGCTCTCAATGGCGAGATCACACCAGGGCAGAATGTTTAAGTTATATGCTGTACCGATGGTGGAGTCAACAACCAGCAGGATGCCGTACTTTCTGCAAAGTTCATACAACCGGGGCAGATCAGGACATTCGAGCAACGGATTGTTCGGGATCTCGGTAAATACTGCGCCGATGGTCCTGTGATCGGTGACAATCCTTTTTTCAAGCAGGTCGATATCGGTAACCTGTGTTATTATAAAACTTTCATGGCTGTATTTCCTGATGATTTCCATCGTGTCGAGATAAAGCATGCCTGCCTGCAGGATGGTTTGTTGTTCAGTGTTCCCGTTAAACCGGATAACCGCTTCAAATGCCGCATAAACAGCATTCATCCCGCTGCTGCATAAAAAGACATTGCTGATGGAACCTGCACCATAGGCATTGCATAAATTTGCCTTGATCGCATTGGCTGCGCCGGTTTGTTCAAATACAGCCTCAATCTGCTTTTTGTAAATAACTCCTTCTTCAAACAATATATCTTCTGCCTTTCTCGATGAAAGAAGAATGCCTGTATGCCTTATAAAGTCCCTGATCTCCTGCAACCTGGTATAATCCCTGCCGATGAGCAGAAAAATGCATCCGCCCTCCTCCAAGAAATTGAAGGAAGTGTTAAAGTGCCTGTTAACAATTTCAAGCGCTTTATACGACATCAGCGGCAATGTCTCTATTTCATCAGGGATCTGGTTTTTCTTCCGGAGATACAGGGCTAATTGTTCAACCAGTTTGTTCATGAAAAATCGCGGGTATCCCGATTGCATTTGGCGGATTACGTCATATTCATTTTCTTCATAGCCGATTACACCGGCCATGGTCGGCAGGCTTACGGATACGGCATGCAGATTGTTTAACGGAAGCGGTACCCCAACGGGGATGGGCTGCAGATATGGATTCATGGTTCAGCTTTTATTTTAATGCGTGTATAATATCGTCAATCAGATCCTGGGTGTATTCAAGTCCTACAGAAATTCTGACCGTTGACTTTGTAAGGCCGATTTTGGCAAGGGCGGCTTCGGAAAAACTTGCATGGCTCATCTTTGAAGGGATCTCCATACGGGAGTCGGAAGTTCCAAACGAAGCCTTTTCTCCGAACAGGTCGGCGTTACGGATCAACTGCGCTGCCTTGGCCTCGGAAACCATGTTCAGGGTAAACACAGCCGGAATGATCTGCATTTGTCTCCTTGCCAGCTCATACTGAGGGTGATCGGGCAGTCCGGGGAATTTTACCTGCACCACATCCGGATGTGATTTCAGGAACGCTGCAATTTCCAATGCGCTTTGCTCCTGTATCCTCATCCTGTAGGGCAGGGTTGGCAATCCAAGCGACACCAGGAATGCATCGAACGGACTCTGCGCCCTTCCTTCAGCATTTGATAAATATCTTACTTTTATTGCCAGGGATGGATCTTTTGATACGATGGCCCCTGCCGTGACGCTGCCATGGCCCGAGACAAATTTCGTGGTGGAGAATACTGAAAAATCGGCGCCCAGGGCAAGCGGGTGCTGCGATGCAAAGGTAGCCAGGCTGTTGTCGACAGCAAACAGGATGCTATATTTTTTGGCCAGTGCGGCAATCGCCCTCAGGTCAAGGATTTTCATGCCGGGGTTGGTCGGTGATTCACACAGGATCAGCTTAAAATTCCCCCGGGAAATGATCTGCTCAACCGCATCCGGGTTCAAAAAATCGGTATACCTGGTTGTGATATTATTTTTCTCCTTTAATACATTCAGCAGGCGGTAGGTACCACCGTAACAATCCTGTTCAACCAGTACCGAATCTCCCGACCTGAGGGTGGTATCAAATAACAGGGCCAGGGCGCTCACCCCGGTGTTTGTACAGGTGCACCCGGCGCCGCCTTCAGCCTTGTTAAAAATGTTTTCAACGGCATTCCGGGTGGGATTATCCGACCGGGAATAATCATAAATTTTATCATTTCCCTCCTGCCGCTTCAGATCGAAGGTTGCAGTGTTATAGATGGGAATATGCGTGGCGCCTTTGTCGTCGGGAATATCACAATAATGTACAATATTGGCCAGCAGGGTTTCGAGTTTCATAAGTAAATGTTAATGGTGTAAAGTTGATCAGTTTGTCATCACTGCCAAACACGGGATGTGTGATTCGTTTTTCGGGTTCTATGTTTAAATTTTTCACTGGTTATATTTTTTTGGCCGCATTTTTCACAAGGATTCAATAAAAAAGCCCTCCTGCATTGGCAAAAGGGCT
>CAIYQH010000357.1 GCA_903928285.1 uncultured Bacteroidales bacterium | reverse complement strand
ATTTCGGGATTCCGGGGACTGTGCGTGCTTCATTTGCTTTTTATAATACTGCAGATGAGATCGATCGGTTGACAGAGGCGGTGAGCAGGGTGAAGAGGATGTTTGCATGAAAATCGAATATTGAAGTTTGAAGAATTGAATACTCGAATAATAGAATAATCGAATACCCGAATTTTGAATCATATGACTATCCAGGAAATTGAAAATCAGCTTGTCGATGAATTTGCGGCCTTCGATGACTGGCTCGACAAATACGACCTTATCCTCGACATGGGGAAATCACTTCCTCCCATAGATCCGAAATACAAGACCGACCAATACCTGATTTCAGGTTGCCAGTCGAAGGTGTGGCTGCAGGCCTACCTGAAGGATGGAAAAGTTTGTTTCAATGGCGAAAGTGATGCCATTATCACCAAGGGTATCGTGAACCTGCTGATACGAGTCCTCTCAAACCAGACTGCAGAGGACATAATCCAGGCAAAACTTGAATTCATCGACCAGATCGGGCTGAAGGAACATCTGTCGCCTACCCGCAGCAACGGTCTTGGCAGCATGATCAGGCAAATGAAACTTTACGCCACGGTCTTTAAGATGAAGGGTGCCTGATCTCCTAAAGGAATCCCCGGGCGGTTTGCGCAACAAACCGCCCGGGGATAGCAAGACGACTATTTTTTAAGCAATTTAAAGGCATGCATCCATTCGTTCCTGAGGAATCCCGGAATACACCAAAGCATGCAGAGGGGTTCGATCGCCCTGGCCGCCTCTGCAGCGCCCATGTCTTCGGTTTCCCAGCCAAAGTCGTCGAGGATGGCGGTAACCTGTTGTTTGGCATCAGCGTCGTTGCCGCAGATAAACATCGATGGCTTGATGCCGTCGAAATCGGGATTGATCATAAAGGCATTCCCGACGCTGTTAAAGGCCTTTACGAACCGGCCTTCCGGAAATTCCGCCTGCAGTTGCTCCATCTGCGAGCCATCCAGCCTGCTGAAGTACTGTAATACACCATTCACAGGTGGAAGATCGGCGATGGGGTTGGTGGTGTCGATCACTGTTTTGCCCGCAAGATTTGCAGCGCCGGCAAGGCCGAGTGCAGAAGATCCCATCGTCCCTTTTACAGCCAGAACGATGATGTCGCCAAATGATGCCGCCTCAGCGAAACTCCCTGCTTTGCCGCCTTCGGTTTTCTGCCACCCGGCCAGCTTAGAGACATCGCGGGTCCCCATCATTACTTCATAACCATGATTCAGGAACCCGCTGCCCAGAACCTGCGCAACAACACCTGAACCTAAAATTCCAATTTTTGCTTTCATAACATTGAATTATTTGATTTGTACTTTATTTGATTTATTACAGATTGATTCTCTTTATTTTTTTAGCCGGCCCTGGGAATTGCCCTGCCGGTTCATGAATAATTGTATATACAATAAAAAAAGTTTAAAATTACCTTCCCGACAGGTTGACGGCAGCATTATAGATCTCCTGGGTCAGAGCCCCGGCCTGTTCGATGCCAAGCACAGCCGTTATCCTCAGGTTCAAATCCTGCCATCCCTGCAAAATCGTATCGTTTAATGCGACTGATGAAGGTGTGGGGAATACCAGGGTTTTCCGTCCCTCCTGTACCCTTTTTACCAGTCCCTGTGTTTCAAGTTTCTCCATCAGCCGCGTGACGGTGGATGGCGTAAGCATCATTTTTTCTGCAAGTCCCCCCGAGAGGATCCCGGGATAACGGTTCACGCTCATAACCACGAATGCGTAGCTGGGCGATAAACCTGCAGGGGCGAAACAATCCTCGGCCATCCTGGTCATCACCCGTGCCAATGCATTGGACGAATAATAGAGGCATTTGCAGTAGGGACTTTCTGTTTTATTCATGAGGCAAAAGTAATCATAAAATTGTATATACAAATGAATTTTCATTTTTAGTATAAAATCATGTTCCTTAAATCAACTCGTATTATATTACTAAAATGTTCACAATGGGATTCTTTGTGGTTACCTGTCGATGAATTTCAAACAGGCTCCTGCTACTGCAACAAGATCGTTGCCATCAGGTGAACCAGAGAGGTAAGGGGAGATGTTTATTACGGGTTTGCCTGCTCATTTATTCCGGCATCTTCCCGAACATTCGTTTCCCGTTTGTGTTTCCCCTTTTGGCGGAATTTCCTGACAAAAGATAAGTTGTTCAGGTCGATTAATTTATGATTTAGCAGGTAGGTGATCACCCATTTTTCGATTTCATGATGCAGCGGCAGCAGGATCGCGATGAGGAAGATCTTGATGAGCAGCACTTTCCAGGGCTCGCCCTGCGTCATCTCGTGGATTTTATGATCGGCCAGCAAGATGATGAATTCAAAGAGGAAGATAAAGGAAAAGAATCCCAGCATCCGGATAATCCACTCGGGAACTTTTAAACTGCCCAGCATGATCAGCAGGACAAAGGCCGACAGGATACCGATGGTGATGGCCGTGTATTGCAGGTAATGGCGCCGGAGGGTTTCCTGCTGCTCCCTTTCAGCAAGCCGTTCCCGCTGGCGGGTTTCATGGTCGATCTCCATCACCAGGATCTCATCCTGTTTAGAAAGTCGGTCGATACTGTCGGCCAGCACCTTGTTCAGCGCCGCGAATTTATACGCGTTCTTATAGTCGTTCGTCTCCGCATACAGCGACTCAAGCAGGCCCGAAGTCATCACCATGTATTCAAACCATGATGCTTTGGCAGCCATCGCATATGAACTGTTGAATTTGGCGAGGGCATTTCCCTTATCCCCGTGACGCAGGAGGAATTGACCAAACCGGAGATAAAATTTTGACTGTAATATCCTGTTCGGATCTGATGCCAGGATCTGCTCAGCCCTCCTGAAAAAGAAAAGCGCCGAATCGGGTTTTTGCTCCTCTTCGCAGAAAAATGCCTTCAGTCTGAAAAACAACCCCGGATTTGAAGTTGCCAGCTTTTCCCATTCCTTCGGATACCGCTTGTAATACAGGTCGTGCAGCACACCGATTTTGTTTGCGTCGATCAGGTAGGTACGACACAGGGCTATTTCATAGTTCATCAGCCGCTGATGGCCGTGGCGGGCGGCAAAATCAAGCACATTCAGCATGGTAGTCTCGTTCAGACGGTGATTGTCGGAACTGTTGTCAATCACCTGCAGGTCATACTCTATCCACATAAGGGCCACCGAGTCGACCGGTTTCTTTTTCATGACGAGGCCACGCTGCATCAATTTGTAGCGGGTTGCTTTTGCGTAAAGTTTGTTGAAGGTATAAAAGTTGGAGAGCCTGTCGTAACAGGATTTAAGCAGCTCTAAATTATTCTCCTTTTCAGCCATGCTGCTTGCCGTGATGTAATTTCTGAAAGCCTCGATCTTCTGATTTTTCCCCTCCAGGGTTCTGCCGGTTTCCAGAAAACTCTCCGCTTTCTGAAATACATTATCAGAGGTGTTCGCAATGGAGGAGGATTTGTAGTTGAATTCAAGCGCCTTATCATACTGGTATCCCGACAGGTAAACAGAGGCGATGTTTTTGGTTGTCCGGTATATAAGTTCAGGATTATTGGTCATACCCGCCACCTGCCCGGCCCGCAGGGCATAACCGAGGGCTTTTTGATAATTGTAACGCAGATCATTCGATTCGATATAGAGATTGCAGGCAAGAAGCAGCAATTCAGGGCGATGGCTGGCCTCTGCAATCCGGATGGCCTGTTCGCCGACACTGTCGGCACGGAGGTGGTCATCCAGGTAATCGTTATAAAAACTGGCCAGGGCTGCTATTTTCAGGATCTTCAGGCTGTCATTCTCAGCCAGCCGGATCTCCTTCGTCAGCCTGCCGGTCTCCGTTGCCGGGTACCCCTGGGCACAGGTGCTGCGGGGGAGTAACAGCAGCGGCATGAAACAAAGGATTAATCCCGCCATCGCAGCCATCAGGTGCAGGCACTGTCGCAGGATGTTCCGGTTCGCAGGATCCTGAATGGTTATTGGGTCAGATTGTATCCCCCTCATGCTCCTTAAGGGTTTGCAGGCGCCTCTTTCCCGGAAACCGCCCCGGGCAGACTAAGTGACCCGGTTGAATTCTTACGCAGCTTCCGGAAAAACCGGGATCCTGAATGTTAAAAAAAATTATTGCTGTCAAAGATAAATAATTATCTTTGAGCAAAATTAATCTTTATCCGGTATAAATCTAAATAAAAAATCATATGAAAACCCGTAAATATTTTCCCACCGCTTTCGGATTTGTCACAGGCACCGTTTTCGGATTATCGCTCTTTTTGCTTCTTTCCTTTACCCGTCTGTCTCCGGCGTCATCGCCCGATGCCTCTTCAGGCGCGATCTCCGCTTCAGTCGCCCATTCCTATTTCAGCAACTATATGTCGGGAGCCGTTGCCGCCAGCGGGGTGATCAAGGGGTTTGCCATTGACAAATCACAGGTGGATGCCATCAACAGCCTCTCAGCTGAAACCCCCGGGCTGACCGCCTTCCGTATCTATTTTGGAAAGGATAACAATGGAGGTAGAATGGGGATTGTCGTCGGGGTGGATAACCTTGGCAATGATCTTGTCAAGAATTCAATCTATGGCACCCCGGCCCAGAAGTTCAGCCCCTGTCCGCCAATATGCGATGTCAGCAGCCCGATCATCTTTGGGAATTAGCCTCTGATCCTGCTCGGAAATTCAGGAATTTACTGTTGATCAAGTCGATCCCCTGAGAAAATTGTGCCCTTCTGTTGTAGGTAACCTGTCATTTCCGTAAACGGAATAACCTTATCTTTGTAAAAAAAACACTGTCGTGGAATCGAACAATCAAACGCATCCTGATCCTTTTGAAGCCAGGATAATTGACGCAATCAGATCGGTTTACGATCCGGAAATCCCTGTGAATATTTACGATCTCGGGCTTATCTACAACCTGAAGATCGATAAGGAAACCAGGGATGTCTTTATCCTGATGACCCTGACCTCCCCGAATTGCCCGGTTGCAGAAGATATGCCCGACCAGGTGCGCGATGTTGTTAAACTGGTCGATGGCGTTGGTTCCGTGAAGGTTGAGCTCACTTTTGAACCGCCATGGGACAAGGATATGCTCTCGCAGTCGGCCTTATTGGAACTTGGGTTACTATAAACTTACAGAAATGACTCCTTACACGGGACCATTGTTATCAGGCATAAACCTCCCATCTGATCTGAAGAAACTCAAACTGGAAGATCTTCCCCTGTTATGCGGGGAGATCCGCCAGTTTATCATCGAGGTAATGTCGGTCAATCCCGGCCATCTCGGGGCCAGTCTTGGCGCGGTGGAGCTGGCAGTTGCCCTTCAGTATGTCTATGACACCCCTTTCGATAAAATCATCTGGGATGTGGGTCACCAGGCCTATGCGCATAAGATCCTTACCGGCAGGAAAGAGCGCTTTGCCACCATCCGCACCTACAAGGGGATCAGCGGCTTCCCGAAAATGGCTGAAAGCGGGTATGATGCCTTCGGAGTCGGCCACTCCTCCACCTCCATTTCAGCCGCGCTGGGGATGGCGGTAGCCGCCAAGCTCAACGGTCAGGGCGACCGTCATCATGTGGCGGTTATCGGCGATGGCGCCATGACGGGAGGGATGGCCATGGAGGCGCTGAACAATGCCGGGGTCTCCAACGCAAACCTGATGGTGATCCTCAACGACAACCAGATCGCCATTGATAAAAATGTTGGCGCCATCAAGGATTACCTGGCCGATATCGTGACCTCGCGGACCTACAACAAAGTGCGCGACAAGATCTGGCTGATGATGGGAGGCGGAACCAAATATGGCAAGAACTCCCGGGCTATCGTGAAACAGCTGGGCAATGCCGTAAAGACCACCCTGTTAAAGAGCGGTAACCTTTTTGAAGCCTTTAATCTGAGGTATTTCGGTCCCGTCGATGGAAATGATGTGATCCGCCTGGTGAAACTGCTGCGCGACATGAACGATATCAGGGGGCCTAAACTACTTCATATCCACACCGTTAAAGGGAAGGGATTTGAAAAGGCTGAGAAGGACCAAACCGTTTATCATGCCCCGGGCGTATTTGACAAGAACACAGGCACGATCAAGGAGGATAAATGCCAGGGGCTCGCCCCCAAATACCAGACTGTGTTTGGAAGAACGATCATTGAGCTGGCGGAGGAAAACCCGAAAATTGTTGGTATCACCCCGGCCATGTCGACCGGGTGTTCCCTGAACCTGATGATGGCTAAAATGGCCGACCGGACTTTCGACGTCGGCATTGCCGAACAGCATGCCGTGACCTTCAGCGCCGGAATGGCAGCTTCGGGGTATGTGCCGTTTTGCAATATCTACTCCTCCTTCATGCAGCGTGGTTACGACCAGGTGATCCACGATGTGGCCCTGCAGAAACTCAATGTTGTATTTTGTCTTGACCGCGGCGGGCTGGTTGGCGAGGATGGAGCAACCCATCACGGTGCCTATGATCTTGCCTACCTGCGGTGCATTCCCAACATGATCATCGCCTCGCCGATGAACGAGGAGGAGTTGCGGAACATGATGTTCACGGCACAGTTGCCCGATATGGGCCCCTTTGCCATTCGCTACCCGAAAGGGCGCGGCATGATGCCGAAATGGAGGACTCCCTTTGTGGCACTGCAAACGGGGAAGGGGAGAATGGTCCGCGATGGAAACGACGGCGCCATTATCACCCTTGGCCATGTCGGGAATTTCGCGCTGGAGGCCTGTCGATTACTCGAAAATTCGGGAATATCACTGGCTCATTACGACCTTCGTTTCCTGAAACCGCTCGATGCGGAAATGCTGCATTCGGTTTTCAGCAGGTTTAAAAAGATTATTACCGTTGAAGATGGCTCTGTGATGGGGGGTATGGGCTCGGCCGTGCTCGAATTCATGGCCGATCATGGTTATTCCGCAGAGGTAAGGCGTCTCGGAATCCCCGACCAGTTCATCGAACAGGGATCGGTTGCCGAACTCCATCATGAATGCGGGTTCGATACAGAGGGGATCGTAAGGAATGCCCTCGGGATGATCCCTTCAGCCACGCCAAAGACGGCTATTGTTTGATCACCTTTTCAGTTTTTCCCGATATCCTGACCAGATAAACACCCGTTGCCCATGCACCGGTTTCAATTGTGGTGATGCCTTGTACCAGGATTCCCCTCATCACGATAACCCCAAGGCTGTTAAATACTTCATATGGAATGGCTGTCTTCTCAGATTTTATGGTAATCTTCTCCATAAATGGATTTGGAAAAACAGTGAAACCTGCTGCAATGGCCTGATATTCTTCCACCGGCGTCGTATTCATGGAGCCTGTTTTCATTCCGTTTCCGAAGCTGGTGACCCACATCTCATTATGATTGAAGGGATTGAAGAATACCCGTTCGGGCTGGCGGAAGGGATAGCTGGCAACAAGGCTCCAAACGGGGGTTGGCGTTGTTGCATTCTGGCTTACCCACAATCCCTGTGTTTCGGTTGTAAGATAGGCCTGGGATTTATTCTGAGGGTTAAAGGTCAGCGAAGTTACCCTGTCAAATTGTGTCCCGGTGAGTTTAGTCCATGATGTTCCCCGGTTGGTTGTCTTGTAAAGCCCGCCTTTTCCGTTCGGGGCACCTCCCCAGCCGCTGAAAACGCCAACATACCAGGTATTCTGGGCAGGATCGGAGGGATCGATAACGATATCTTTGGTCCAGTAATCCATCCCCGGGTCACTTACATCGGTCCAGGAGGCGGCAACCGGATCATACAGGAAGACTCCCGAACTTGCCGTGAAGACGCCGGAGGTGTTTATTCTTCCCGAGAAGGTGCAAACCATCTTGCCATCGTTCAGCACTTCGATCGAGGCAGGATGTCCTTCTGTTCGGGGTGGCTGCGTCAAATGCACCCAGGTTGACCCGCTCAGGGCATTGAGGTTGTTGGTCATCCAGATGCCTCCCTGGCTCGATGTCCCGCCACCCCCGTAATGTACAACGCTGGCATACATCCGGTTCGGGTTACCCGGATCGGCTGTAATCCAGAAAACAGGATGGCCGAAACTATGCACCAGTGACCATGCGACACCGCCATTTGCCGAATAATAGATGTTCCCGGATGCATCAGAAGCGTCAAGCTGGGCATCCTTTAAACGGGTGCTCTCATACATGTCGTGTATCTTGGAGGTCGCAGCAAAAATGGTTCCACCGGGAATGCCGGCAATCCGGTATACCGAATTGACCATGAATCCTGAATAATTAACACCCCAGGTCAGCCCGCTGTCGCTGCTCCGGATCCCTCCTTCGTCGGAAAAGGCGCTGAAAATATTGCTTGCCGATACCCAGTAAAGCTGCCAGCAGGATGTGTTTTCCAGCCCGATGCTGTGATAAGCCTGTTGGGTTGGCGTTGACTGCCCGGCAGCATGCTGGTCGGAGGTGTTTACATAGGCCTGTTGCCAGGAGCCACCTCCGTCGGTTGTCGTGTGGATCAGGGCAAAATCGCCGAACAGGGCCTTGGACGAATTTCCGGGTGCGACTGTAATGCCAAAGCAGGTTTCGGCCCAGCTCCAGTTTTTATCGCCGCCATACCCGCACCACCCTGTGGCAATGTTCAGGTTATTGGTTGTTTTGAAGATCTTGATCCAACTGTTGCCGGCATCGGTAGTTTTATAAACCAGCGGAGCGCCAAGGGCATTGTCATTCCCTGCCAGATATACCGTACTGATGTCATTACGGGCCATCCCCGTGTACATGATGAAATCGCTGGCGAAGTTGATGCCGGTCATCCTGGCTACCCACGTACCGGAAGCATTGTCCATGGAATAGACCCCTTTGGCAAAATTGTAATAATCCCAAGGCATCAGGCCGACATAAGTGTCGCTGTTGTTGCTGGTGATGCAGAAAAAACGCAGGGTGTTCCCCGCGCGGGCGCCTGCAAAACTCCAGATCACCTGCCCGGTTGGGATACCCGTCATGGTTATCAGCGAAAAGGGGGTTGAACCATTCTGGGAATAATAGATCCCCTCGTTGGTCCCTATGTATATCTTGTTGCCGTCGAAAACGACCCCTCCCAGGGTAATCCCGGCTCCCATATAGGCTGCATGCTTGATGAGAGAAAAGGTGGTTCCGCCGTCGTTTGAGATCACCAGATCGCCGTAATAGGCCATGATAACCTGACTGGGATTGTCATAGTTGGCACGGATGAAGTACACCTGCCCCAGGTTTGCGTCATAGCCCGGTAACGGGGTCCAGGTATTTCCGCCGTCACTGGTCTTTACAGGGTAACCCTGGTTTCCATCGTTGTGGATGGAGTATGCTGCCGACGGGTTCGAGGTGAACTCGTAGGTGGAGGTGCTGAAAGCCTGTAGTTTTTTAAAGGGAATCATGGAATAGTTCTTGCCAAAATCAGTCGAATGAAACATCTCGCTCATATCACAACTGATATAAAATTCATTGTCGTTGGCGGGATTGATGGTTGGGAAATAGAGGGCTCCACCTCCTCCTATGCCGCGCGGTGAAAATGAGGACGGTTGTGCCAGCAGCGTAATTACCCATAAGGTGAAAACTGAAAGGAATAACAATTTTTTCATGTCCGGATTTTTTTGAATAACAGGATGAAGATACGTAAATGTTATAATAGTTGTCTGTAAATTTGAAAAGTGTAAATAAAATCCGAGATGAATCAAAAAAACGCCATCGTTACCGGGGCCTATGGGGCTATCGGACAAGCTATTGCCGAAGGTATTGCGGCACAGAGGTTCAGGGTAACCCTGGCAGGCCGTGATCGTGCCAGCCTGGAAAAAACGCAAAACCTTCTCCGGAAAAGGAGCTTCAATCCTGATATATTTATTGAGGTGGTGGACCTCTCGTCGCGGCAGGAAATCAGTGACTTCAGTAAACGGTGGGGAAACCCATTGTCGTTACTGGTAAACAACGCGGCCACGGCGCCCCGTCAGCGGACAGAGAATGGCGAGGGGGTCGAGATGCAGTGGGCCGTCAACGTACTGGGCTATGTCAGGATGATCCGCTGTTTTGAACCCTTCATGGAGGATAATACCGGTGCAAGGATTGTCAATGTGGCAAGTTATTGGGCCGGCGGACTCGATATGCGGGATCCTGAGTTTAAAACACGACGTTATGACAATGATGTGGCCTACCGCCAGGCCAAACAAGCCAACCGGATGTTGTCGGCAGCTTTTGCAGGAAGATTGCAGTCCCGGGGAATCACCGTCAATTCGTGCCACCCCGGCGATGTGAATTCAAAACTCAGCAACTCCTTTGGTTTTGGCGGGTCGGAATCGCCGGCCCAGGGAGCCGCCACCCCCCTTTACCTGGCGCTCACGGAGGAGGTGAAGGGCATTACCGGGAAATATTTTGAGCACCTGAGGCAGGAGAGGTGCCAGTTTTCGCTGGACCCTCAGGCCGTGGAAGAGTTGTACCAGCTTTGCAATGCCTACGGGCTATAACCTCTTTTTTACAGTTCTCCAGGTTTCGGTGATCAGAAAACTCTCATCCATATTGCCCACCATCGTTACAAATTTTTTCATGGGGATGGCAAATGAAAGCACATCTTTAGGGACACAGGGTCGTGCAGAGGCATCGAACATTCCCAGCACCGCCTTCGGGTTTTCAGTTTCTCCCTGGAACCACGGCTGATGCACAATGGCGCTGCACCCTGAACCGAATGGTGCAATAACGCCGTCGCCTCCCGGCTGGTCAAAATTGGCCAGGGTAAAGAGTCCCGACAGGACATCGGGTTTGGCGAAGAAGATAACGGCAACCGGCTCGTCATCCGGCGTAAGCTGGTCAAAACGCTTGAAGATAATGTACCGGCCATTTGCAGGGATACAGGGCATGCCTGCCATCATCTCCCTGACCATCTCCGGTTTCTGTATATAGCGTTCTCCCTCCATTTTTCCTTCTATGCCGGTTGACAGAAAATAGTCGAATCCGGGTCTCATCTTGTCGGAGTAACCCAGATAACGGCGTGATCCGCCACAGCCAAGCGATTGCACATTCCATGCCAGGGGGGTCCCTTTGCGCACAAGCGCCAGCTCGCAAACGATACAACTGTGGCCATTGGGAAGGTTGGCCCTGGCCACGTTCCCTGGATCTTCCGCATAAAAAAAGGTGATCGGAAGCTCGCTCTCCCCAAAATAGGCGGCCCATTTTTCAAGGAAGCTGTTTTTGAATTTCTGATTCATGATGTTGATTTTCTCACAATTAATGACTCGAAATGGCCGGCATCGTGCGGTCGTACCGTTTATCGGTGATGAGCTTTAACATAAAATCGGCAACATCGGCGCGGGGAACGGTCCTTGATGTCGGTATGCCGGGGTTGATCTTATAGGTGTTGGTTTTGGGCGAATCAGTCAGCCCTGTCGGCCGGATGATCACCCATTCGAGGGCGCTGGCCCTGATGACCTCTGCCTGGCGCTTTTTATCTTCAAAAATATGGTTCAAAAAAAGCGGCATGAAGATCCTGCCAAACCAGAACCCTGCGTCATTTCCCAGTATCCCTGCAGAGGACATGCAGATAAACCTTTTTACCCCTTCCGTTTCCATGGCTGTTAAAATATTTCGGGTTCCTTCCGACAGCGTCGTGTCGGGCTTGTTTTTATCCACACCCAGCGCACACAAAACCGCATCCTGACCGGAAACAGCCTGCTTAACCATTTCCATCTCCGTCACATCTCCTTTAACAATCCGAAGATGGGTATGCCGGATGGTCACTTTCGATGGATCACGGGCGAAGGCGGTCACTTCGTGACCCTGGTTAAGTGCCTGATAAACAATTAAAATACCGGTTTTCCCGCTCGCGCCAAAAACAGCAATTTTCATATCAAGTATTTAGTTATTAATGTTATCTGTTATATCCAACCCAATGAATCATCGTTAGTATGTAAGTGGTGTTTCTGGATCATTCCGGGCAAATATTTGACCAATATACAAAATTTTCAGGTTTCTGCAGCAGTCAATGGCGTCTAACCTGCAATCTGTTGCCGCTTCGGGCGCCCTTTGGCAAAGTCATGGTTGATGGAGGAGTCGTTTGAAAAAAATTCTAACTTTAGCAAAAAATTCCATTGGCAAATACCCACCTTTTCCGCAGGAAATCCATCAGCCATATTCTCCTGGATGCGCACAACCGGGAGGGAGAACGGTCGGAACTGAAAAAAAGCCTGAACGTATATGATCTCACCGCCCTGGGCATTGCCGCGGTGATCGGAGCGGGAATTTTCAGCACCATCGGGAATGCCGCAGCCAGCGGGGGGCCTGCTGTTTCCCTGCTGTTCCTTTTTACAGCCATGGCCTGCGCATTCTCTGCCCTCTGCTATGCGCAGTTTGCATCGATCATCCCCATCAGCGGAAGCGCCTACACTTATGCCTATGCAAGTTTCGGCGAACTCATCGCCTGGATCATAGGCTGGGACCTGATCATGGAATATGCCATCGGGAACATCGCCGTTGCCATCTCCTGGTCCGATTATTTTACTGGTTTTCTCGGCGGGATAGGGCTTCATGTGCCTGAATATCTTTGCGTCGATTACCTTTCGGCAGCGAGGGGATACCAGCATGCCCTTGCGGAATTAAGCCACGGAACTCCTTTTTCATCCCTCTCCGATTCCCTGCGCGAGGCTTACCTGGCCTGGCAATCAGCCCCGGTCATCGGAGGCATACGGCTGATTGCCGATATTCCTGCCTTCTCGATCGTTGTTTTTATCTCCGTGCTGGTCTATATCGGCATCTATGAGACAAAAATCGCCAGCAATACCATGGTGTTGCTGAAAATCGGGATTTTATTCCTGATCATCTCGGTCGGTTCGTTTTATATCGACCCGAAAAACTGGCATCCCTTTGCGCCGAACGGGGTGACCGGCGTGCTGAAGGGGGTGTCAGGGGTCTTTTTCGCCTACATCGGGTTTGATGCCATCTCCACGACCGCCGAAGAGTGCAGGAATCCCCGCAGGGATTTGCCCCGCGCCATCATTTTTGCCCTGATCATCACCACGGTGTTATATATCATGATCAGCCTGGTGCTGACCGGGATGGTCCATTATTCCGATCTCGGCGTGGGTGATCCGCTGGCCTTTGCCTTTCAGAAACTACACCTGACGAGGCTTTCCGGGATTATTGCCATCAGCGCGGTCATTGCCATGGCAAGCGTGCTGCTGGTTTTCCAGGTGGGCCAGCCCCGCATCTGGATGAGTATGAGCCGCGACGGCCTGTTGCCAAGGTCATTTTCGAAAATACATCCCAGGTTTAAGACACCCTATTTTTCAACGGTTATTGCCGGCATCCTCGTGGCGATCCCCTCCCTCTTTATGAACCTTACCGAGGTTACGGATCTGACCAGTATCGGCACTTTGTTTGCCTTTATCCTCGTTTCAGGCGGCGTGCTGGTACTGCAAAGCGGCTGGAAAAAGCACGACATCCCCAACAATGAAAAGGGTTTCCAGGTGCCCTACCTGAACAGCCGTTATTTTCTTCCGCTGATATGGGCAGGGGTACTCACCCTGTTATTTTACTGGAACCGGCCCGAAATCACCACTTTTTTCACCACTCCGGCCGGTACATTGCTCAGTACAGGCTCCGGATCATGGATCAGGATGATGATCCTGACCCAGTTCCCGATCCTGATCTTTATCATCTCCGCCATCATCCTGACCTGGTTTGGGTTCGTGAAACAACTCTCCCTGATCCCCGTTCTCGGCCTGCTGACCAACTTTTACCTGATGGCCCAGCTTGGAGTGACGAACTGGCTGCGGTTCCTCATATGGCTTGCCATCGGGCTGGTGATCTATTTTAGTTACGGCAGGAGGCACAGCAAACTGGATAAGGAAAAAGAGGAGGTGGTGAGATAGTGTTAAGTTTATACAAAAACCAGGTGAAATGTCGGTAACCGAGGTTATATTTATTATTGTTGCAGGGGTTTTCGTCGGGTTTATCAATACCCTGTCGGGAGGAGGATCGGTGATCAGTCTTTCCCTGCTGCTGATCCTGGGCTTGCCGGCCAATATTGCCAACGGGACCAACCGGATCAGCATCTTTTTTCAGACACTCTCCTCCGTAGGCAGCTTTACGCGGCAGAAGATGTTTGACAACCTTCGCCCGGTCTGGCTTGCCATACCGGCAACGCTCGGCGCTATACTGGGAGCCTATCTTGCCGTTGACGTGAATACCAGGGTCATTGAGAAGGCCATGGCACTGGCCATGGTGATCATGGTGTTCTTTTTGTTTTACAAACCTGACAAATGGATGAAGGAACAGCCGGAGAGGTTGTTAAAACCCCTGCGGTGGTGGCAGTTCCTGATGTTCTTTGTGGTTGGTTTTTACGGTGGATTCATCCAGGTCGGTGTGGGCTATTTTCTCCTTATGGCGCTTATACCGGGTGTCGGGTACGACCTGGTAAAAGCCAATGCAGTGAAAAACCTGATCGTCTTTTTTTATGCTATTTTTGCACTCCTCGTCTTTATCATGGATGGGAAGGTAAATTACCTCTATGGTTGTATCCTCTCGGTTGGCAGCATGATCGGCGCGTTGATCGCCTCCTATCTCGCCGTTAAAAAAGGCGCCGGTTTTATCAGGGTGGTAATTTTGCTTTCTGTCATCATGACAATCCTACAAATCACGGGAATGATTAATTTTACATCACTTTTTAAACAAATTTTATAACTTCCATATGTCTGAAAATGAATGTCGTTTGTTGTCATTGATTGGGACCTGGAGAAGCGAATAACTAAACCTTATACACGTTGATTATGAAAAAAACTCTGAGATCCATTCATAAATTACGGCATTTGCCGGCATTGGTTACCTGCTGTATTGCATTTCTCCTGTTTTCTTCGACTTTGCTTTCAGCACAAAATACAGGTTCGGCTACGGCTGCGCCGGTCGGGCTTGAACGTCATCCCTGGGTGCTGGTCATTCACGGAGGGGCAGGGGGGCCGGTAAAAGGAACCTTGACAACGAAAGAGGAGCAGGCCTACCTTGATAAACTCAACGAAGCCCTAAAGCTGGGTTCCGGTGTGCTGTCCCATGGCGGAAGCAGCCTGGATGCGGTAGAGACCGTGGTGAGGTTCATGGAGGATTGCCCGTTGTTCAATGCCGGGAAGGGTGCCGTGTTGAATGAAAACGGGAAGGCGGAACTGGACGCAGCCATCATGGATGGACTAACGGGGATGGCCGGTGCGGTTGCCTGTGTTACTACCATCAAAAACCCCATTTCTGCTGCCCGCCGGGTGATGGAAAAGACCAGTCATGTGATGTTGTGCGGAGCAGGCGCCGAAAAATTCGCAAGAGCACAGCACCTGGAGATGGTTGACCCAACCTATTTTATTACCCCGGAAAGGCTGGCAGCCTGGAAGAAAAGCAGGCCGGCCCCCACTGCAAAACCTGAAAAAAATGAGCCTTCCACCGAAAAACACGGAACGGTTGGAGCGGTTGCACTGGATGAGAACGGAAATCTTGCGGCAGCAACCTCCACGGGGGGCATGATGGGAAAGATGACGGGCCGGATCGGCGATTCCCCCATCATTGGCGCGGGAACCTATGCCAGTAACAAAACCTGTGCCGTATCGGCAACAGGCCACGGCGAATTTTTCATCCGCAACGTGGTGGCCTATGATATGTCGGCCATCATGGAATACAGGGGCGCACCGCTGGAAGAGGCCGGGAAGATCATCATCCAGGATAAACTCAGAAACCAGAAAGCCGACGGGGGCCTGATAGCCGTCGACAAGGACGGGAATATCACCATGCCTTTCAACACCAATGCCATGTTCCGTGGTTTTGCCAGATCAACGGGAGAACAGGAGGTTGCGATATACTGACAGGTTCCCTTTTGTTTTTTTTCAATAATTCCGACATGACCTGTCACGGATTGTTATATCTTTATGCATGGAAATAAAGCGTTTAACTACATTTTTAT
>CAIYQH010000356.1 GCA_903928285.1 uncultured Bacteroidales bacterium | reverse complement strand
GTAAAGGTGAATACCTGGCTGTTCGATCCGGAATTGGTCCCGTTGACGTTCCATTGATATACCGGATTGTTGCCGGGATTAGTCGGAAAGGCGTTAAATGTCACGGGCGTGCCTGCACATATATGAGTCGAAGTTGAAGTAATGTTCAGGCTAACGGGGTGAAGCTGGTTCACCGTCATACAGATCTGGTTGGAGGTGGCCGGATTCCCGGTCGCACAGGCATCAGTCGATGTCATGCTGCAAACAATACAATCACCGTTTAATGGAGTATAGGTAAAGACTGAATTGTTAGGACCGGAATTGATTCCGTTCACTTTCCATTGGTATGAGAGCGAATTGCCTGCTGGCTGGCCAGTAGCCGTAATAGTCACTTGTGTTCCTGCACACACCGTTGTACTGCCGGTCGCGATGGTCACGCTGACTGTCACTGGCGTTCCAATGTACAACTGCACTGTATCCCTTCCAGTACATCCGTTCGGACCGGTGACATTAACCCGGTACATACCTGCAGTACCAGTCGTGTAAGTTTGCCCGGTGCCGATATTCATGATCATGTTGGTCAGGTCATCCCACTGGTAGGTGCAGCCGGTGCATGCTCCGGCATCAAAAGTAGCCGTTTGCGGGGTGCAGATGGTCGGATCGGGGCCGAGGGCTGGTTGCGGTGCCGGCTGAATGGTAATGGTTCGCCAGGTAGTATCTGTGCGTTTGTCGTTGTGCCTTACATAAAGTTCAACCGTATATGTGCCCGGGTTTGAAAACAGATGAGAAGGAGTTGGGAGATAGGAAACATTGGATCCACCGGATGCAGGATCTCCAAAATTCCATCGAATTGAATCTGTTGGTGGCCAGATGTCGCCTGAAAAATGCACGGAATCGTTCTGGCAGTTTCCTGAAGAATGGAGGTAGGCCTTGTATTTTTGAAGGAATTGGGGAAGTCCAAGCTGGCAATTATTTCCGTTAAGACCAATGGCATTCTTTTGAAAATTACATCCCGGGCCGTGGATTTCTGGATGGTGTATGACTCCGACAGAATCCTTTTGCCATAAAGGACTGTATATTTTATTATCGGGGCCCAATTGCAGATCCTCATAAGTGGTCGGAGCAAAGATCGAATCAACAATTGTTCCACCCATCATGAACTGAGCAGAATCAGTTTGGGTTGCATCATATTGATAAAGTAATTGTATTGGTATGGTGGGTATTGCTCCCAGTGGAGTAAAGGCATGCAGATATAGAAAATGGTTATCGACCGAAAAACCGAATTTCTCAGGCCCATATTTTCCACCTCTGTACTTCGGACAGAACTTAAACATTGGGGTAACCTCACCTGTTTCGTCGTTAAAAGTGGAAAATTCCGCAATAGTATCCCGGATATAGCAAGTCAAAATTTTACTCCCATCGGGAGATATTTTCAACCAACCGCCCGACTGACCTGCTGACCAGGAAGCATTCACGATACTTGGGCTGATGACCGGCACCATGTTGATCCCTGAGGCTGTGATCTTGTAAGAAAGATAAGCATTAGGATTGTCAAGTCGCACTACCAGCCATGCATCTCTATTGTTGTGATGCCTGGTCCCCGACATCCAGGGTGTTGCATTTTCGCCTCCGATCATAGGGATATTCTTCATCCCAGTTACAATATCCCCCATTCCTCCATTCAATTGCATGTCGAGAAGGGAATAGTATAAACCCTGTGGGAACATAGGAGCATAGCCATACAATGGAACTGTGAAAATATAATATTGGTCGGGATTGCTCAGACTTTTGATGGCATATACCGGTTGACCAAAACCAACCCATGCGTTCAAATTTGAACCATTGGGCATGACCTGGTTGTTTTTATTCCAAACATTATAACCATCAGAATAAAACAGCAGATTTCCCATAGAATCAGAAACGTTTATCGTCGAGTTTGGTGTGATTACTGCGCTCCCTGAAACAGATACGGGGGGAAGTGTGTTGAAATTCAGACCGGCATGAGCACCGAATCTCCACTGATTGTATTCGCCCTGGGAAAACCCAAATAAAGGCAACAAAAAAATTAGTCCGGTAATTAAACAAACTCTCATTTAGTTATTTAGACATCATCATTTAACATTGGTTTTATCAATCCCGCAAACATCTCACCGGAAAGGCGTTCGCCCTGCTCGACGGATACAGAGACACCGAAAAATCATATACATTCATCCCGTGCGAAATTGCTTTTATGGCATTCCATGGCGTGGAAGTCCAGAAAAGCGTGGCAAAGCCGTTGAAGCTCCAGCTTGAATTCAGATAGAAGACACCGCTGGTCTGTGCGCGGAATCCTGCCATGATGGTATCCTGCAACGGTTTTCCGGCAAAAGCGCTTCCCAGGTAAAAATTAAACAGCGTCGTCCATTCGACTTCCGTGGGAATGTGCCAGCCCGGAGGGCACAAGCCCTGCCCGGCCTGAGTATCATCATATTTCATCATCTCATCCCACTGGTAAAGTCCGCCATATTTGGTGCAATTGCCGGTGATGTCGTTGTAGCAATACTTTTCTGAAAGGCAATTGTCGTTCTGAACCTGTGTGGAATTCAGTACCGTTCCGTAATTCAGGTTGGCAGCCATCCAGCATTGGGAACCGATTTGAACCGATGGATATATTTTGTTATCGCGGATATCTGTCAGGTTATTTCCACACACAAAGACGGGTGCGGATTGTACGATTATATTCCTTGATTTGTTTGCACTGCACAAAGAAACATTCGTATATGAATAGGTAATGATCTTGGTTCCGGTTCCTGCTGTTGATGGTGTAAAAACCCCAGTGGGAGAATTCACTCCGGGACCGGAATAGGTTCCACCTAATGGAATGCCTCCTTTAAGTTTGAAGGGTTTTGCATTCACAGATGTGATCGTATCAAAGCAAGATGTGAAGGTAACAATTGGTGCCAGGATCCCGCTCATTATGATCTTTGTAGAGGTTGCAGGATTACTGGTAACACAGGCCAGATTCGATGTCATCACGCAGCGAACGCTGTCTCCATTTGCCGGGTTATATGAATAAGGATTTGAGTTGCCGCCAACATTTGCCCCGTTGACCTTCCATTGATAGGATGGGGTCGAACCTCCATTTGTGGGTGTCGCATTAAAGGTCACGGATGATCCTGGGCAAAAAGGATTTGGAGTTGCTGTGATAGATACACCTGCCGGAAGATTTGCATTGACAATCATCGTAATTGAATTCGATGTTGCGGGATTACCAATCGGACAGGAGATATTTGAATTCAAAACGCATGTGACAACATCACCGTTATTGGGAAAATAGGAATATACCTGGTTATTCAGACCTACACCGATGCCGTTGACCTTCCATTGATAGGAGGGCGGTGTGCCCCCGTTGTTCGGCGTTGCAGTAAATGTAACTGAACTTCCCGCGCAGAAAGGATTTGAAGATGCAATAATGGATACGGTTACAAGCAGGTTGGGATTGACGCTCATCGTAACGACAGGCGAAGTGGCCGGGTTGTTCACGGCACAGGTCGCATTTGAATTTACCGTACAGGTCACTCCATCCCCGTTGTAAGGAATGTAGGTGTAGGTTGGCAGATTTGTTCCCACCGGGTTCCCGTTGACCTTCCAATTGTAGGACGGCACTGTTCCTTCGTTGATGGGGTGGGCGGTAAATGTCACGGATGTTCCCGCACACACAGGATTTAGGTTAGGTGTCACAGTTATACTAACTGGAAGGTTTGGATTCACTGTCATGGTGATCCCGTTGGAGGTTGCAGGGTTGTTTGAAATGCAAACGGTCAGTGATGATGTAAGCTCGCAGGTGACAACATCTGTGTTCATGGGTGTGTAACTGAACGTGCTTGAATTTGTTCCGGAATTGATACCGTTGACCTTCCAATGGTAGACCGGGGTCAAGCCCGGATTGAAGGGAAATGCAGTATAGGTGACGGATGTTCCGGCACATACATTATTGTTGGAAGCTATGATTGAGACTTTCACGGAATCGTCTATACTGACGGTCACTGGAAAATCCACCGTATTACCTGCACAATTTCCTATTTTGGGTGCTATATGGTAAGTTACGATACCGGTTGTTATACCAGTATTTAAAAGAGTCTGGTTGATGACCAGCCCTGAATCTGCCGAGAACCCTGAAATTGTACCCGATGTCAAGGTTGCTGTCCAATGAAAGGTTGCACCAGTTGGATTGGAAGTCAATGGAATGTTTGTCGTTCCCCCTGAGCAAATGGAATCATGTAAAGGACTATTTGTCAGTTGAGGAACTGGAGTAGTGAAGAGCTGAACTGTGTCTTTTCCAGTGCATCCATTACTGTTCGTTACATTAATGCAATAATTACCAGCAGTACCGGTCGTGAATGTCTGATTCGTGCCGACAATCAAACCTGTTCCAACATTCTTCCATTCAAAGGTGCATCCGGAACAAAAACCGGCATCAAAAGTTGTAGTTGAACCAGTGCAGATGATTTTATCAGATCCCAGGGCTACCCCTGGACTTGCAACAATCGTTAAGGTTCTCCATGTTGTATCTGTGCGATTGTCATTATGCCGCACATACAATTCTATGGTATAAGTACCGGGGATTGAAAACAGATGTGAAGGAGTTGGAAGAAATGACACGTTTGCACCACCGGACGCAGGATCTCCGAAATTCCAGCGAATCGTATCTCCCGGAGGCCAGATATCACCTGAAAAACGAATTGAATCTTTCTGACAATTACCCAAAGAATGAAGGTAGGCTTTATAACGCTGGAAAAATTGAGGTAAAGCACCAAATGATCTTTTGCCCGCTAAATTGATTGCATTATACTGATAGTTACATCCAGATCCTTGTAAGGCTGGATTACTAATAACATGAAGACTATAGTTTTTTGAATTTGGCGGAGGTTCATAGGGAGATACATAGATTTTTCCATCAGGTCCCCTTTGAAGATTTGAATTTGTTGAATCACCTACATGATATTCGCTTTGACGAAATAATAAAGAATCAGAAATATTGGCATCATACTGAAATAATGGTCCTCGCACTGAATCTGGGAAATTCGCAACATTTTCAGTAATGTAAAGGTATTTGTTATCTGAAGAGAATTCGGCTCCAAATGGCTTTCCATAATTCGGTGCCGCAAAGTAGGATTTAAATGTAAATAAATGTGTCACCACCCCTGTATTGTCGTTAAACTGACACATATCAGCTAATGAGTCCCCCCTGACAAGTTTACTGCCATCAGGAGATATCCTCAAATCGCCCATATTCGACGTATATCGAAGAATCTTGGTCACGCTCAGCACTGGAGTAAAATTTATTCCGGAAGGAGTTATTAAAAAAGCTGCGTAATAATCCTTGATGCCATGTTTGACAACCACAACCCAAATATCTTTATTGTTTCTATGTCTTATTGCCGTCAGATATCCGTAAGCATCATTAGCTGAATTGATCGGGATATTTTTCATCGATGGAACAATATCTCCCAGCCCTCCATCCAGTCTTAAGTCTAATACTGAATAGTACAAACCATAAGGAGGAGTTCCGGAAATTCCATCACCAACAGTAAAAATATAATAAACACTATCCTCGTCCAATTTCGGAACAGCAAGAACTGGTTGTGAAGAATTAGTACCGCCTAAAAGACCAGAACCATTAGGCATCAAAACATGATTCTTGTTCCAGATCTGCGACCATTTTCCATAAAATAACAAATTCCCTATGGAATCAGAAACTGTCATAGTTACCCGATAACCTTGCGGCATTGCATTGTTGGTAAGTGCAACCGGATTCCCTGAATTAAAATCCAATCCGGCATATAATCCAAAGTACCATTTGTTCCATTCTCCCTGAGAAAAACCTAAGAGTGGGAAAAGTAAAATAAAAATGATAACAATTCTGGATTTCATGGCAAACACGGCAATTAATCTATCAAAATTAACTAATAAAACTCAGAATTCAGGTCCAAATCTGATTTATGGATCACGTTATACTAGCTAATATCAGTATATAAGACAATTAACTATGTTGAAAGTTGTCTGTTTGTGTCCTTTACCAAGCTATACATTGTGCTTTTCTTTGCCCAATGCAAAGCCCCCAACCCAAACTTTCCGAACGTGAAATAGCCGAAGCCTGGGCTAAGATCACCATTATCAAATGGAAGAAGAAACTTGCTTCCAATAAGATCGGTGACACTGGCACTCTCCTTAAAAGTTTCAAATATAATGTGCTTGCCTCGGCACAGGGGAATGTGCTGAAAATAACCTTGCTTTTCGAGTATTACGGTCGCTTTGTCGATATGGGAGTCGGCAAAGGCGTGAAGATCGGCGATGTGAAAGAATCTGCCGCTTCACGCAAGCTTTCCGGTAAAATGCTCGGAAACCGCCGGCGACCGAAGAAATGGTACTCAAAGACCTTCCATGCCGAAGTGATGAAGCTGAGCGAAATATTCGCCAAGGAGTACGGGCACCGGGGAGTGGTGGCTATTACCGAAAACCTGTCTGATAAAACCATCCAGCATGGCTAAGAACGAAACTTCTACCGCTACCGTCATTTTCAATGGTGAAAAGGCCAATGCCACCCTCAAGCAGTTGGAGGCCGAAGCCAGGAAACTCAATGCAGAGCTTCGGCAACTCAATGTCAATTCAAAGGAATTTGGAGACAAGGAGAAGGAGTTTCAAAAGATAAACGGAAGGGTCAGAGAAATCCGGGGAGAGATCAACCAAACCGGGGGAGCTTTTTCAAAGCTGGCCGACCAGGCCAATAAATACCAGCAGATCCTGCAGATGATTACCGTTGGTCTGATCGGGTTTGGCGCTTCGATTGTCGGCCTGATCAAAGGCAATGCGAAACTTGAGGATTCGCTGGCTGACATCCGGAAAACCACCAAATTGACGGTCGATGAAGTCAAAAAGCTTAACACTGAACTGGGGAAGATAGACACCAGGACTTCCCGCAGCGACCTTCGGGAAATGGCCGTGGTCGCCGGTCAGTTGGGTATTGCCCAGAAAGATATTCTCCCGTTTGTAGATTCCATCGACAAACTCAATGTCGCTCTCGGCGCTGAAATCCAGGGAGGGGCAAGCGAAGTGGCAACCCAAATGGGAACCCTCCGGAACGTCCTAACAGACATGAAGACTTCCGCAGTTTCCGACGACATGCTCCGGTTAGGCAATGCCATCAATGTTCTGGGAGCAGATGGATTCGCCACGGCGCCGGTTCTGGTCGATCTCTCAAACCGTATCGGTGGTGTCGGCATGTCGCTTGGATTATCTTCTGCTGAAGTGATGGGCATTTCTGCCACACTCCAGGAGCTTGCAGTTTCCACCGAAAGGGGCGGAACAGCAATGACGAAGATTCTGATGAAGATGACATACAACACCGCCGACTTTGCAAAGGTGGCCGGGATTCCTTTGCAGGAATTCACCAACTTGGTGAACACGGACCTTTACGGCGCTTTCGTGAAAGTGGTCGAAGGTTCGAAAAGAGGCGGAGAAGGAGCAACAATACTGGGCAAGCTGATCCGGGAACTTGAAATTTCTGGCGCCGGCGCTTCGGAAGTCTTTTCAAAATTGGGTGATAATACGGAAATGCTCCAGCAGAAAGTTGCCCTGGCCGGCAAGTCTCTGCAGGGTACCGATGAAATCACCAGACAATTCAACGACAAGAACACGACCCTGGGAGCTACCCTTGATAAACTCGGGAAAGAGTTTTACCGGCTGATCACCCTTCCCGGAGTTACCGAATTCCTGAAATCCATGGTCGGTTCGGTTGTCAACCTAGTGGCATGGTTTAAAGCCCTGCCTGAATGGATCGAAAAGTACCGGATTCAACTGATTGCCCTTACAGGAGCTATCGGTGTGTACATTGCTGCCCAGACAAGGTCCATCCAGGTCGCCATCCTGAACAACCTGACCCTGAAAGAAGGCATCCTGCTGAAAATGAAAGATGCCGTTGTGCTTGAGTATCTGGTCGTCAAAGAACAGTTGCTCGCCATCTGGAAAGGAAATGGCACAGTTGCGACCAAACTTGCAACCACTGCCCAGTGGCTCTGGAATGCCGCCATGGCCGCAAATCCGATCGGACTTCTCATTGCTGGTATCACCGCACTTGTCGCTGCTGTCAAGACCTACGAAACATACAACAGCCAGGCCATTGCCCTTGAAAAGTTGAAAGCTTCAACTACGGTTGAACTTGCCGATGCCAATAAAAAGCTTGAGGATGCCTATGAAAAGGTCGCAGGAACGGTCAGGAACCTGAACCAGCTTTCGGTTCAGGAGAAAAAGGATCTCCAGGAGAAGATTGACCTAACCATCAAACAGGCCGAAGCGGAACTGGTGTTGCTGCAGGCAAAACAGAAAGCGATAGGGGATGCGGCCGCTAAACCGACGATCCTGCAACGGGTCTGGAATACAGTAAAAGGCGGAGCCGCCTCGGGAGGCGCAACAATGGCAGTGGCAAGCAACGCCATTGATGCGCAGGAAAACCGTGAGGAAGCCACCAAACCCTATGACGAAGGGATTAAAAAGCTCCAGGATAAAATCTCCCAGTTCAAGGATGCAAAACAATCCCTGAGCGATGTGCTGAATGCGGAAAGCATCGGCGATAAAATAGTCGGAGAATCGCTCGACAACCTGGAAGCAAAACTTTCAAAGTACCAGGTCGCCCTGAAGGCCTCAGTTGCCGGTTCGGAAGATTTTATCCGGGTCCAAGGGAAGATCAAGGAACTGAATAAGAAAATACAGTCGTTCGACCGGTCGGACCCGGCAACCGGTACTCCCGCTGAAGAAGAATCCAAAGCCAAGAAGCAGGCCGATTACCTTCTGGACATAAAGAAACAGCTTGCCCAGGCCCGGGCAGCCGTCACCGAAGGGGAGATGGAACGGGAACTGGCCATCGAAGAGGAGAAACTGGCCGAACGCCTCGAAAAAATAAAAGGCAATTCATCTGACGAAATCGAATTACGCCGGATCCTCACTGATCAGCTCATTCAAAAGCAGGACGAGATTCGCAATAAATATGCGGAAAAGGAAATTCAGTCCCAGTACAAAATCGAAAAGGAAAAAGCGGATGCCAAAATGGAATCCATGGACAAGGATTCAGATGAGTATCTACAGGCAGTCCTTGATTCGCTTCAGAAGGAAATGGAATTTACGCTGTCGGTCACCAAGGCAACCGAACAGCAGAAACAAGCCATCAAGGAAACCTTTGCTCAAAAAGGAACGAATGTCGTTGCAAAGCATAAGGATAATGATGACAAGAATCTTTTCGATTACCAGGAGCAGCTAAAAACCCTGCGCCTGAAATCTGATATCGACCTGGCTGAAAAACAAGTCAAAATCCGCCTTGAGGTCGATGCAAAGTACCGGAAGATTCTTGAAGATAACATCAAGGATGAAGCCCGGACAGCCGAAATCAAAAAACAAATGGCAGAAGAGGTTGCTGCCAAACAAATTCAACTTTCCAAGGAAACCGCTTTAAGAGTCGCCGATGATGCGATCTCCCTGGCAAAAGGCGCTGTCGATGGCCTGGCTGCCATCTTTTCCATGCAGACTGATGCTGAAAACCAGCAGTTAAAGCAGGATGAAGAAGCTAATAACAAGAAGAAATCAAACTTGCAGGCACAGCTTGATGCAAAACTCATCACAAAGGCCCAGTACGATGCACAGGTCAGCAGAATGGATAAAGACCTGGACAAGAAACGCAAGAAGATGGAGCATGACCAGGCTGTGCGTAACAAAGAAGTGGCACTGTTCAACGCTTTGATCAGTGTTGCAACTGCGGTTGCTTCAGCGCTGGGTGCAGGTCCCGGAGTCGGAATTGTGCTCAGCATCATTACCGCTGCCCTTGGCGCAATCCAGATCGGTTACATCCTGAGCCAAAAAGTACCGGAAGCAGCCAAAGGCCGCTACTCGGTAATAGGCCAGGATGACAATAAACTTTACAAGGATGTTCCACTGGTCAATTCACCCGAGACCGGACTCTATTCTACGCCCACACTGATCAGCGAGACTGGTCAGGAAATCGTCATTGATCCCAAAACGACAAAGAACCTGATGGTAAACTACCCTCATGTTATTGATGCGATCAATTTTGCAAGGGTTCCTCAAAGGGCAGTTGGCCGGTACCTGGATTCTCCGGCTTCTGCCCCGGCAGGAGTGCCGGCAGCGGTTGATCCTGAATTCATGGCCAGTATAAACCGGTTGAATTCTTTGATAGAGCAGGGAATTCCAGCATTTATCTCCTATGATCATTTGAGAGAAACAACAAACCGGGTCAATGAAATCGAAGCTGAAGTATCAAAATAATCCTAGAAAATTATGCTTTCCATCCTGATTGGAGATCAATCCCTTGACCTGAACGATGATTTTTCGGTTTCCCTGAATCTCAAATCTCCGATCTTCAACGATGTTGGAGATTATTCTTTTCCCTTCAAGGTTCCGTCCACTGCAAGAAATGTTTCAATCCTGGGATGGAAGAACCGGATCGCGTCAACCCGGAGCATCTATGAGACTTTCGAAGGAAGTATCCGCTGGAACGGGATGGTTTTGTACACCGGTCAGATCAAGATCAAGACAGCCGGAGAGAAGACATTTGAAGGAACCCTATATATAAACAAGGGGAATTTCAATTTCGAGGTGAAGGACATCTTTTTGAACCGAGTAGACTAGGGGATGATGAGCTTTGAAAGTGATCAGCAGGCGGTGGATTATTTTAATTGGTCGTTGACCCATTTTTATCCGGAGGTGGATTTTTCCATGCCGGAGATAAGTAACCCTACTTTTTATGATCCCCCGGCAACCAACCCGGAACTGATGTCCTATAACTACATATTTCCTGATGGCTGGCTGCGAAAGTACACTACTGACGGGCAATGCAGAACCATTCTTACCCCTTTTCTTTACCTGAAATTCGTTTTGAAAAAGCTGGCCGAAATTTTTGGGTACCGCCTGCAGGATGAATTTTTTACCTCCAGTATCGAACTTTCGCGCCTGGTTGTCTATAATTCGGTAAGTTTAAGCGAAGTCTTGTTCGGGCTGCAAAAACTTTATTTTTGTCGCCTTGTGCCAAATGTGAAGGTCAGCGAATTTATTGCAGGCCTGGAGAAGTGGTTCAATTGCAGCTTTCATGTTGATACC
>CAIYQH010000355.1 GCA_903928285.1 uncultured Bacteroidales bacterium | reverse complement strand
CATTGTCTGCATTGTCTGCATTGTCTGCATTGTCTGCATTGTCTGCATTGTCTGCATTGTCTGCATTGTCTGCATTCCATCTTAAAAAACCAGGTAATATGAAAAAAATCCTCCTCCTCCCCTTATTGCTGCTGCTCTTTGCAAGCGCCTATTCCCAGAAATCGAAATTGACAGCAAAGGAGCTGCATGATTACGTGCAGTTTCTCGCGTCGGATTCGCTTAAAGGCCGTAAACCGGGAACTGCCGAGATCAATGTGGCCTCCCGGTATATCCGTGACCATTTCAGGGCCGACGGATTGAAACTGATGGGAGATGATGGTTTCCAGTGGTTTGAGATCGTCACCGATGTGAACCTGACCAGCAGGAATTCAATCCTGGTCGATGGTTTCAGTGCAATGATCAAAAAGGATTATATTCCCCTCTCTTTTTCAGGCAGCGGTGCGCTGAACGCATCTGTCATTTTTGCAGGGTACGGCTTTGACCTTAACCTCGACAGTCTCAAATGGAACGATTACAAAGGCATCGACGTGAAGGGCAAATGGGTGATGGTATTCAGGGCAGATCCCGAACTGGATAATTCCGACAGCAAATTCATCCCCTTCAGCGACGTCAGAAGTAAAATCCTGACAGCCAAAGACCAGGGCGCTGCAGGGATGTTGCTGGTTACTCCCAAAGGACAGGACAAGGATGATAAACTGATGCCACTGGTTGTGGAGAACAATGAGGTCACGGCAGGGATCCCGGTGATCAGCATCACCCGCGAACTGGCTAACAACATATTACATGGCAGTAAGTTTACCGTCGACAGCCTGGAACACCTCATCGTGAACGGCAAAGCCCCAAAAAGCATGGAAACCGGCAGTACGGTGAAGGCAACCATCGAGGTTGTTCAGAAAAGGGAAAAAACGGCCAATGTCATTGCCCTGCTGGAGGGGAGCGATCCTGTGTTGAAAAACGAGTACATAGTCATCGGGGGACATTACGATCACCTTGGATTCGGAGGCGCCGGGTCGGGCTCGCGCATGCCCGACACCAATGCGATCCACAACGGCGCCGATGACAACGCCTCCGGAACCGCCATGGTGATGGGATTAGCGGGGCAACTGGCTCCTGAAAAGAGTAAACTGAAACGGAGTATCATCTTTGTCGACTTCAGCGCCGAGGAGATCGGACTGATCGGCTCCAAGTTTTTTGTCGACCATCCTCCGGTTGATCTGAAAACGATCAAGGCCATGTTTAATTTTGACATGGTGGGGCGCTTTGACAAGGAGAAAAAGTCGATCTCCGTCAGCGGTACCGGCACCTCCGCCGAGGCCGATTCCATCATGCGGAAGCTCGAGTCAGGACTTGCGTTTGAGGTTGTCCACTCGCCCGATGGTTACGGTCCCTCGGATCATGCCTCGTTTTATTCCTCCAATATCCCGGTATTCTTTTTCACCACAGGGGTTCATATGGATTATCACACACCTTTCGACGATACTGAAAAATGTGATTTCGATGCCGAAAAGAAGATCGGCGACTATGCCACTACCCTCGTAAGAACGATTGACAATCTTCCGAAACCATTAACATTCAAGGAGTCGGGTAAAAAGCAAAATTATGGTCGCTCCGGTCGCCAGCTCAAGGTTACCCTGGGCGTCATGCCCGATTTCGCAGGGTCGGAAAAGAAGGGATTGCGTATCGACGGCGTTACCAAAGACGGACCTGCTGACAAGGGGGGAATGAAAAAGGGTGACATTATTACTGCCATCAATGGCATGCCGGTTGGCGATATTTACGAATATATGTCGCGGCTGAAAAAACTGAAACACGGGATGACCGTGAACGTTGAGGTGATTCGCGAAGGGAAAAACCAGGTACTGATCATTCAGTTATAAGGATGACAGGAGAAAGTGACAGGTAACATTTCATCGAACCAAACCGATCCATCATGCTCCTTCAGTCATTTTTCACAGAGGCATTCTTCCTGAAATTCGTCAAGTTTTCATTGGTAGGGTTTTCAGGTGTATTCGTCGATTTCGGAACTACCTTTGTCTGCAAGGAAATTCTCAAAATCCAGAAATATGTGGCCAACACCGGCGGGTTTGTGCTGGCGGCCACTACGAACTATTTCATGAACCGGTTATGGACCTTTCACAGCACCAATCCCAACATCATGCAGGAGTTCAGCCGGTTTTTCATCATCGCGCTGTTCGGGCTGTGTATGAACCTGCTCATCCTCTGGGCCATGTCGGGGAAGTTCAGGGTTAACTTCTATGTTTCAAAACTGGTTGCCACGCTGGTGGTGACCTTATGGAACTTCCTGATCAATGCCTACTACACCTTTGCATAAGGGCGGTTAATCGTCGTCGTCGTCCTCGCCGCCGTCATTATCATCGGTTTCAGTCTTTGGCTTTACCTCTTCCTTGGGTTTAGCTTCTTTCTCATTTTCTTTGGATTTGTCATCCATTTTGGCCGAAACCGGCGGCATGGTCATGGCAGGCGGATCCGATGGCTGGGTCTTGGTCATCGAGGCGGGGATGATAATGATGAAATCGGCTTTGTCAGCATCCTCGTTTGAAATGGTATCGATATTCTCCTGTTCCAGGCAGGTAATGGTAAGTACTTTAAGTTCGAAGCTGGTCTTGCGGATGGCCTGGTTTACATACCATACGATGCCCTGGTGGTTGTCGCTGTGGTAGGAACCGTTGAAATGAAGGATGGTTTTTTGATTGAAAGCCCCGCTTTTCATGATGAAATGTGCCATTGTGGCATCCTTCATGGCCTGCGCCTTTCCCAGGTTCATCGTCATATGGGCCGGCATGCCGCCTCCGATGCTTTTGGCAATGTTGGCATAACATGCAAGGGTGTCGATGTATTTGATCGGGGGAGGGGCCATTAAACCGCGTTCCATGGCGTTGATACTGTCGAGACCCTCGAATCCGTTGAAGTTGACGATAGCGGCATAGCGGCGCGGGATATTGGTTGCCGAAAATTTCAATCCCTTTTCCCTGGCAAAATCGACGATGGGGGCATAGTCGGTTTTATAATTTGGCCAGAGTTTTGCCTCGGCTTCAAAATCTTTTTTCCTGATCATCTTCGACATGTACTCGTTGAGCAGCAACTGGTTGTCAACTTCAAACATCTCGGCGCCCAGTACCAGGTTTGATCCCTTGGCAGCATACATGTCCTTTGTAAGTTCCAGTTCTAACCAGTGACAGATCGGATTGTTGTGCATCTCGCCGAAAAATACGATGTCTGATCTGTTGGCAGCCTTCAGCAGCTCTTCATAATTCGCTTTGCGACCCTTGCCATTGAACACCATGTAGGCCTCCTTGCCGCCTTTCGAGGCATAGACGGGAAACAGAAAGAGAACCAATAATACAGTACAGATAAATTTCATAAAAAAGGAATTAAGAATGATTATTAATTGCTGGATGATCAACTATGATTGAGCTGACACCGGATGGCAGACCTTTATAAGTCACTTCTTCGCCAGTCCGTCTTCATGAAAGGTAAGCGGCAGGAGGGTTTCCATACCATGAACCACAAATACCTCTCCTGTTTGTCCTCCCAGGATCAATCTGATTTTATTGCCATACTTCATTTCAAATTCAACGATAGCCTGGCGGCACATGCCGCATGGTGGAACCGGCCTGTTCACTTCGAATGCATCGGCTGTGGCGGTGATGGCGATCGAGGCGACAGGCACTCCCGGGTAGTTTGAAACGGCGGCGAAGACGGCAACCCGTTCGGCGCACAATCCGGCCGGGAAGGACATATTCTCCTGGTTGCTCCCGGTAACGATATTCCCGTTAGCCAGCCGGACGGCTGCGCCGACATGATACCGCGAATAGGGTGCATGCGAAGTGGAAACCGCCTTCCTTGCCCTGTCGAGAAGTTCCCTGTCGGCAGGAGCCAGTTCCGTTGCGTTGGTGAATGCCTGGTATTCAATACTTTGGGTAACCATTCTCATATTGCCGGATTAATCAACTGGATTTTCGTCGTCCTCATCGCCTTTGACAGGGATTTCCGGTTTTGGCTGAACATATTTCCCTGACAGGATGGCGGCGTACTTGCCGGTATCCTTCATCGTTGAGATAGCATTGGCAATTTCAGGGTCATGTTTCAGGTCTGCCGATATTTTGCCCTTCTGGTAATAATAACGGGTAACAATTTCAAGTTTCAGCAGCTCCTTGATCTGGCTGCTGTATTTTTTAAGGTCCTCCTGTTTGTCTTTGTCCATTCGGTTTTTCAGTTGGCCATATTCTTCGGTGATGGCATCGAAGTAATTCTCTTTCAGCGCTTCGCTTTTCAGCTGGTCGAGCGCGCGTTCGCTCTTTGTGGTATAGGAATAATCCTTTCCCTTGAGGAATTCCAGGAAACTACTGTACAGGGAGTCGTCAATCTCAAAAACATCCGCAGGAGGAATAACAGCATGCTGCATGGCAAATCGAGTAGCGAAATCGAAGATATGATATTTGCCGTAAAGCGCTAACGCAACGTTGCTGAACCGGCGCGGGGTGGTGATCACGTCGGGGTTCAGTCCGCCCCCATCGTACACGACCCTGCCGTTTTTGGTCTTAAAGGCACGGATCAGCGAATCGGGGATTTTCCCGAAGGAGCCGTCCTTCTTCTTGTGCGCGTAGTCGATGGCCTGGATGCACCGCCCGCTGGGGATGTAATACTTGGCCACCGTGATCTTCATCTGGGCATTGTACGACAAAGGCACCACATTCTGCACCAGTCCTTTGCCGAATGTACGCTGGCCAAGGATCACACCGCGGTCAAGGTCCTGTATCGACCCTGCCAGGATTTCGCTGGCCGAGGCGCTCGAATGATCAACCAGGACCACAAGCGGGATATTGAGATCAACAGGAGGGTTCATGGTCAGATGGGTGTGATTTTTATCAGCCATCTTTCCTTTGGTGCTGACAATCTCCTGACCCCGTTCAACGAAAAGGTTGGCGATATCGACCGCCTCGTTCAGCAAACCGCCGCCATTGCCGCGAAGATCGATGATTATTCCCTTCAGGTCGTTACCCTCCTTCAGTTTTACAAAGGCCTGGCGCATCTCCTTTGCGGCATTCTGGGTAAAGCCGGTAAGTTTTATATAACCCGTATGTTCATCCACCATGCCATAATAGGGGATGTTGTCGATTTTGATTATTTCACGGGTGATGGTTTTTTCGACAGGTTTGCTTTCGCCTTCACGGAGCAGGACCAGGTGAACCGTCGTGCCTGCCTGGCCTTTCAGAATGGCGCTCACATCTTCGTATGATTTCCCCTTGACCTGCTTGCCATTAATTTCGGTGATCTTGTCACCGGCCTTCAGCCCTGATTTCTGGGCAGGCGACCCTTCATAAGGTTCGGAGATCACAACATAATCGGCCTGCTGGTGGATCAGAGATCCGATGCCCCCGTACTGGCCTGTGGTGATGAACTTGTAATCTTCCACCTGTGATTCGGGGATGAAGTTGGTATAGGGATCGAGCGATTCCAGCATGGCATCGATGCCCTTCTGGGTGAGTTCACCAGGGTTGATCTCATCCACATAATCCTGGTTAAGTTCCTTGATCAGGTTGGAGTAGATATCCAGGTTTTTCATAATCTCAAATCCCTGTTGATTGGGCGCCTGCGAAAAACCATTGCCGGCACCCAGTCCCGAAAATAAAATCAGTAATATAAATCCTGCAACTCGTCTCAT
>CAIYQH010000354.1 GCA_903928285.1 uncultured Bacteroidales bacterium | reverse complement strand
TTCACGGAACAGATGGGCGAGTTTGCCGGCCGCTACGTGAAACCTGAATACGATGCCGACTGTGTGGCCGGTACCTGCCCCCCGGTCGATATCGATATCATCGTCAAGCTGAAACACGAAAACAAGGCCTTCAAATCGGAGAAGTATGAACATTCATACCCGCACTGCTGGCGTACCGACAAGCCGATCCTCTATTACCCGCTTGATTCCTGGTTTATCAGGACCACCGCCTACAAGGAGGAGATGATTGCATTGAACAAAACGATCAACTGGAAACCCGAATCGACCGGCACCGGGCGGTTCGGCAACTGGCTTGAAAACCTTGTCGACTGGAACCTTTCCCGTTCGCGCTTCTGGGGAACCCCGTTACCCATCTGGCGCACCGTCGACAACAGCCAGGAGATCTGCATTTGTTCCGTTGCCCAGCTGAAAGAGGAGGTTGAAAAGGCTGTTGCGGCAGGGGTTATGAAAACAAACCCGCTCGAAAAATATCAGCCCTCCGATACCACCGACGAGAACTATCATTCCTTCGATCTTCACCGCCCGTTTGTTGATGATATCATCCTGGTCACCGCCGATGGCAAAGCCATGTACCGCGAACCCGACCTGATCGACGTGTGGTTCGACTCCGGCGCCATGCCTTATGCCCAGTATCATTATCCCTTTGAACAGACCCGTGCACTTGAAAGCTATTTCCCTGCCGATTTCATCGCCGAAGGAGTCGACCAGACCCGTGGCTGGTTCTTTACCCTGCACGCCATCGCCGTGATGCTGTTCGGAGGCGTGGCTTACAAAACCTGCGTTTCCAACGGACTGGTTCTCGATAAAAGCGGCAACAAGATGTCCAAACGTCTTGGCAATGCCGTCGACCCCTTTGAAACCATCAGCAAATACGGGCCGGATGCCACACGCTGGTACATGATCACCAATTCGCAGCCCTGGGATAACCTCAAATTCGATACCGAGGGTATCGAGGAGATCAGGCGTAAATTCTTCGGCACACTTTATAATACCTACGCCTTCTTTTCACTCTACGCCAATATTGACGGGTTCAGTTACAAAGAGGCTGAAATCCCGATCCGTGAAAGGCCCGAGATTGACCGTTGGATCCTTTCTGAACTGAACTCGCTGATAAAACTCACCGATGAATGCTATGCCGACTACGAACCTACCAAGGCGGGCCGCGCCATCTCCGATTTTGTCGATGAGCACCTTAGCAACTGGTATGTCCGCCTTTGCCGCCGCCGTTTCTGGCGCGGGGATTATTCGCAGGATAAAATTTCAGCCTATCAAACCCTATACAGATGTCTTGAGGTAATCGCCCAGCTTTCATCTCCCATCGCACCGTTTTTTGCTGAGCGGCTTTTCGTTGACATCAACACAGTAACTGGCCGGCTGAATGCCGATTCGGTCCACCTGACCAGCTTCCCGAAGGCCGATCTTTCCTTGATTGACAAGGAACTCGAGGAGCGGATGGAACTTGCGCAGAAGATCTCCTCCATGGTGCTGTCGATCCGCAAAAAGATGAACATCCGTGTTCGCCAGCCGCTTAGCAAGATCATGCTGCCCCTGCTGGCCGATAATCTTAAGAGCCAGGTCGAGGCGATCAAGCACCTCATCATTTCAGAGGTGAATGTCAAGGAGATCGAATATATTGAAGATACGGCCGGCATCCTGGTGAAAACCGTCAAACCCGATTTCAAAAAGATGGGATCCAAATTCGGTAAATTGGTAAAGCCCATTGCCGAAATCATGAAAGCCTGGGATCAGACGCTGATCAACGGGTTCGAAAAATCAGGAGAGTATTCCATGGTGGTTGAGGGAACTCCCGTACACCTGACCATCGGCGAGGTTGAGATCCGTACAGAGGATTTGCCGGGAATGCAAACCTCAACGATGGGATCGCTGGTTGTGGCGCTGGATACCACCATTACACCGGAATTATGGCAGGAGGGGATCGCACGGGAAGTGATCAACAGAATACAAAATCTGCGTAAGGATAAGGGGTTAGATGTCACAGATAAAATAATTGTGAAATTCCAGTCTCAACCTGACATCGACGTAGCGGTGCATTATAATATTGCCTATATTTGCTCGGAAACTTTGGCTCAATCGTTTGAAGTTGTTGCTATGATTGAGGGGAATGAAAAAGTACAGGTAGATTTGACAGACACGATTTCCACATTCATTGAAATAAACAGGGTTGATTAATAATTTGTAATTATGAAAAAAGCAACAGGAACAACAACGACGGAAAAGAACCGGTATTCTGATGAGGAACTTGAGGAGTTCAAACAGATTATTCTGAAGAAACTGGACAAGGCACACCATGACCTGAAGTTGCTTACGGAATCGTATACGACCGGTAACGAGCATGATACAAACGACACTTCGCCAACCTTCAAAGTACTTGAAGAGGGCTACCAGGTGTTTTCGAAGGAAGAGAACAGCAAGTTTGCCGCCCGCCAGGAAAAGTTCATCAAATC
>CAIYQH010000353.1 GCA_903928285.1 uncultured Bacteroidales bacterium | reverse complement strand
ATCATGTATGACATTATTTCCCTCGACAGCAAAGAGCTGTCGGAGATCAGAGTGATTGCCAAAGAATTCAATATCCCCAAAGTTGATAAACTTGAAAAGCAGGACCTCATTTATAAAATCCTTGATCATCAGGCGCTGAACCCCACCCCTGAAATCCTGAGCAAAGAGAAGCAGGAGCAGGCAAAGCCTTTCCGCGGCCGTCCGAGAAAAGACCTTAATGAAACGCCACGGGAACCCCGTGAAGCCAGTTTACCGAATACGCCCAAGGAATCCCGCCCTGCAGATCCTTCTGCTGAAAAGAAGGAACAGCGGGATCCTGCCGTACCCGCCCAGCCACGTGAACCCCGCCAGCAACGGGATCAGCGCCCCCCGCGGGGACCAGTACCCCCTAAAGACCAGCGTGCTCCCCGTGAACCGGCCGGTCAGAAAAACCAGTTGCCTCCCCGTGAACCCCAGGCTCCCCGCGAACCCCAGGCTCCACGCGATCCGCAGGCTCCACGCGATCAGCAGGCACCTAAGGAGCAGAGACCTCCTCGTGAACATAAACCGGTGAGGGAAAATAAACCCTTCAGACCCTACCAGGAGAAGGCTGCAGAGCCACTGGTAAAAATGACAATGCCGGAACTGGTTGATAATAATGTTGAAGAGCGATTCGATTTTGAGGAAACCAGCGACAAGCCCTTTATCCCCATCGACCCCGTCGATATCATTCAGAAACCCGATGGCCTTATCGAACCGTTGGAAGCCGAAATGGGTGAAGTTGAAGCAAATGCTGATGCAATGACGCTGCCTGTTTCTGACGATCGCAAACAACGCGAATTTCCCAGGAAATACCCGGAACGTCATCGCGAAGAATATACCTTTGAATTTGAAGGGATTATCGTCAGTGAAGGCGTCCTCGAAATTATGACCGATGGATATGGCTTCCTGCGCTCCTCCGATTATAACTACCTGAACTCACCCGATGATATCTATGTCTCCCAGTCACAGATCAAACTGTTCGGACTGAAAACCGGGGATACCGTCAGGGGTACCATCCGCCCGCCGAAAGAGGGTGAAAAATATTTTCCGCTGATCAAGGTCGACCTGATCAACGGCCGCAAACCGGAAGAGGTTCGTGACCGTATCCCGTTTGATTACCTGACGCCGCTCTTCCCGATGAAGAAATTTAAACTCACCGGGCATAAGAACGAAAGCATGTCAACCCGGGTCATCGATATGTTCGCCCCGATCGGTTTCGGCCAACGCGGACTAATTGTCGCCCAGCCAAAAACCGGGAAAACTGTGCTTCTTAAGGAGATTGCCAACGCCATCGCCGCGAACCACCCCGATGTTTATATGATTATCCTTCTGATCGACGAACGTCCCGAAGAGGTTACCGATATGCAGCGCAGCGTGAAGGCGGAAGTTATCTCATCGACCTTTGATGAACCCGCCGACCGCCACACCCGGATTTCCAATATCATCCTGGAAAAGGCCAAACGGCTCGTTGAATGCGGTCATGATGTGGTCATCCTGCTCGACTCAATCACCCGTCTTGCCCGTGCATACAATACCGTAGCCCCTGCTTCGGGTAAGGTTTTGTCGGGAGGCGTTGAAGCCAATGCACTCCAGAAGCCCAAACGGTTCTTTGGCGCTGCCCGGCAGATTGAAAATGGCGGATCCCTGACCATTATTGCTACAGCCCTCATTGAAACAGGCTCCAAGATGGACGAAGTGATCTTTGAAGAATTCAAGGGTACCGGCAACATGGAATTACAGCTCGACCGCAAACTCTCCAATAAACGGATCTATCCTGCTATTGATATCGTATCTTCCAGCACGCGCCGTGAAGACCTCCTGCTCGACAAGGATGCCCTCCAGCGTATCTGGATCCTCAGGAACCACCTGGCTGATATGAATCCACTGGAAGCGATGGAATTTCTCCGGGAACGGATGAAATTCACCAACACCAATGAGGAGTTCCTGATCTCCATGAACGGGTAATCTTCAAAAACAGGAATTTACCTCTTGAAAACAAAGAACCTCGCGGCTTGCCGCGAGGTTCTTTGTTTAACGTTCAATCCATCGAATGGCCAGTTGTTTCAGGTCAAGCCCGTCGTAATTACCCGAACTCATCATGAGTAATACATCGCCATGATGGCTGCTGCTGAAGAGGGCCTCCGCCATTTCTGCTGAATCGGTATAGACCTCCAGTCCGGTTTTCATAAATCCCTCCATTACCTGGTTCTTTGAAATCTCGGGAAGCCGCTTCAAAAGCAGGGCATGCGGACTGTAATAAACAATAGCCCTGTCGGCCGGGTCGAGGGTTCCGCGGTAATGATCCAAAAAATCTTTATTCAGACTGCTGTAGGTATGCAGTTCAAGACAAACCACCACCTTCCGGTCGGGAAACTGCTCTTTGACAGCCTCAAGCGTTGCCTTTACCTTCGAAGGCGCATGGGCAAAGTCCTTATAGACAACCCGTGACTCATTCCTGCCAATCAGTTCCAGCCGTTTGGATGCGCCCCGGAAGGTTTGGATCGCGTTGTAAAAAGAATGGTCGTCAATGCCCAGCTGATTACATACCAGCCGGGCACCGTTCATATTCAGCAGGTTATGTTTTCCGAAAACCTGCATTGGATATTGATCCCGCTCAAACAGGATATGCGTGATTCCCCCGCTGATTATGTGAGGGGGAACACCATAAGGAAGGATGCTGATGTCGGTGCGCGATTGTGGACAAATGTTCCGCAATTCCTCATCCCCGCTGCAATAAATAAGGGTCCCGCCTGCCGTTATCTGGTTGATGAAGATCACAAACTGGTCAATATACTGCTGAAAAGTAGGGAAGACATTGATATGATCCCAGGCAATGCCGCTGAGCAGGGCGATATCGGGTTTGTAAAGATGAAATTTCGGCCGGAGATCGATTGGGGAGGTCAGGTATTCATCTCCCTCGATGACCATGACACTGGCCTGTGACGTAAGTCTTACCATGACATCAAACCCCTCGAGCTGCGCCCCTACCATATAGTCGCAATCCATCCCCTCCTGCTGCAGCACATGCAGGATCATTGCGGTTATGGTTGTCTTCCCATGGCTTCCGCCAATTACCACACGCTTCTTGTTTTTCGCGTGTTCGTAGAGATATTCAGGGTAGGAGAAGATTTTCATACCCAGTTCCCTGGCTCTCAGCAATTCAGGGTTGTCGGCTTTGGCATGCATTCCCAGGATGACCGCATCAAGAGTGGATGTAACCCGCGAGGGATCCCAACCCTGGCGCTCCGGCAGCAACCCGTGTGCCGCGAGCCTGCTCTTCGAAGGCTCGAAAAATTCATCGTCGGAACCTGTGATGATGTATCCCGTTTTGTGGAGCGCAATAGCCAGGTTGTGCATGGCGCTGCCTCCGATGGCAATAAAATGAATCTGCATGATCTTAATTTTGCCCAAATTTACAATTATGAACCCGGTTTGTATTACATGGTAAGGCGAAATCCGTGAAAAACTTCAGGGAGAATACGCTCACCCTGAAAATAATTGTTATTTCAGAGGCGTTTTTTGTAAATTCACAAATTATTTAAAAAATTCACATGAAATGGAAGAAAAAGTTGCAGCATTAAACCAACAGTTTCTGAACGCTTCAGCTGAAGAGTTGCTGGCCTGGTTTGCGTCGGCTTATTTGGGCAAAATCGCCTTTTCAACCAGCCTGGGAGCAGAGGACCAGGTGATAACGCATATGATTGCATCATCAAATCTGCCGGTCAGGATCTTTACACTTGACACAGGGCGGCTTTTCCAGGAAACCTATGACCTGCTGGATATTACCAGTAAAAAATACGGAATAGATATTGATACCTGTTTCCCCGAGGCCTCACGGGTTGAAGGGATGGTCAATAAGCATGGTATAAACCTCTTTTACGACAATTTTGAAAACCGGAGACTTTGCTGTCATATCCGTAAAAAGGAGCCGTTGACCCGGGCTCTTGATGGCATGACGGTTTGGATTACCGGGATGCGCCAGGAACAATCGGTTACCCGCAGTGCCAATAACCTGATCGAATGGGAGCCCAGGATGCAGGTCATAAAGGTAAATCCCTTGATATCCTGGAAGGAGGAGTCCGTATGGGCGTTTATCCGTGAAAAGGGGATCCCGGTGAATGACTTACACGCGAAGGGATATCCGAGCATCGGATGCCAGCCTTGCACCAGGCAGGTTCAACCCGGGGAAGATGTCCGTTCAGGGCGATGGTGGTGGGAACTGCCGGAATTCAAAGAATGCGGCCTGCATAAAAAAGACTAAATATGTGCTTTCATGAACACTATCGATTTGGTTGAACTCGGACGAACATTTACCGGGAACTGCGACAAGCCTACTCTGCTCTACCAGGATGACCAGCATACCATTTACTGGCTTGGCGTTCCGGAAATAAGCGCTTTTCGATGCAATACCTACCTGATCATCGACGGCAAGGAAGCTATTATTGTCGATCCGGGCGGACGCGGCGCCTTTGAATTTGTTAAAATGCGTGTGACCCAGATCCTCGCTCCCGAAAAGATAACCGCGCTGATTGTCTGCCACCAGGATCCAGATGTGGCAGCATCAATGGTCGACTGGCTTACAACGAACCCTGCCATTAAAATCATAACTTCGGTCCGTACCAACATACTGCTCCATCATTACGGCAAATCGAACTATTCCTTTGTCAATATCAACGAAAATCCGCTTTACCTTTTTGAATCTGGAAAAAAACTCAGATTCTGTGAAGCCCCGTTCCTCCATTTTCCCGGAGCATTTACCACATGGGATGAGACCTCCGGATTTCTCTTTTCCGGCGATATATGGGCATCCATCGACCTGGAATGGAGACTTGTGGTCGAGGATTTCGTCAGGCATGAAATGAAAATGAACCTTTTCCACCTCGATTACATGGCCAGCAACATCGCGGCAAAGGGATTTGTGAGCAGCATAAGGAATGTCGCGGTGAACGCCATCCTGCCGCAACATGGATCAATACTTCCCAAAAAACATGTGGTTAAAGCGCTTGAATACCTTCAGAACCTGAAGTGCGGTCTTGACCTTATCTATCCGGCTGATCCTCCCTCCTACATTCCCTGCCAGGTGGGGAGAAACTGAATCAGGCGAAAAATTACCTGATGACTTTCATGCCGGGAAACCCGTGTTAACTGAAACGGATTGCCTTTACAGGCGTGACCCGTGAAATGATGAAGGAGGGGAGGGTGAAAATGAGATAACAAATGGCAACAGTTCCCAGGTTGATCAGGAGTATATTCCAGACGTTCAGGTTTACAGGGATAACCGATACATAGTAGGTTTCTTCGGAAAGTTTCACCAGCTCGAATTTTTTCTGCAGCAGGCAAAGGGTAAAGGCGAGCGCATTCCCCCATAGCAGCCCCCATCCCACGATGTACATGGCATTGTAAAGAAAGACTTTGCGGATATCGCGGTTTCGCATCCCCAGCGCTTTCAGAATTCCGATCATGGTTGTCCGTTCCAGGATCAGGATCAGCAGGGTGGACACAATGGTGGTGGAGGAGACGAGCACGATCAGGATCAGGATGATCAGCACATTGATGTCCTGGAGGTCAAGCCAGTCGAAGATCTGGGGAAAGAGCATCCTGATGGTCTGCGCATCAAGACTGAAGCCGATCTGGTGGTAGATATAAACGCCCATCCTGTCCATGTCTTTGAAATCGTTGAGGTAAACCTCAAAACCGCCCACCTGGCTTGCCGTCCAGCCGTTGAGTTTCTGGACATGACGGATATCGCCGATAACATACAATTTGTCAAATTCCTCCAGCCCTGTGTCATAAATGCCGGAAATCCTGAATTTCCGGCCCAGCGTATTATTACCAACAATGAAGTACATGCGCATTTCATTGTTTACGTGCAGGTTAAGCAAGTTTGCAATTTTCCTTGATATGATCACCTCATCGGTCCGAACGGTATCTCTCAGGGTGAAGATATGCCCATCAACCATCTTATTACTGAAAAAGCTCCAGTCGTAATCGGTACTGACCCCTTTCAGCACCACGCCCTGGATCTGGTCGGCAGTTTTAATAATCCCGGCTTTGGTGGCGAAGACCTGGATGTGGCGGATTTCAGGAGCTTTCTGAAGCCGGCTGCAGAAGGGCTGTTGTTTTTCAACAGGCTGGGGTTCATAGGTGGTGGTTTCGGAATATTTTATAATCTGGATATGGCCGCAAAAGCCAACCACCTTTTCCCTGATCTCCTTTTTAAACCCCGTGAGGATCGCCACTGCAACGAACATGATGGCCAGCCCCAGTGCGATGGAGGTGATGGCGATCACGACGAAGGTCCAGGAAAAATTCCCCTTGCTGCGTGATACGAGACGTTTTGCCAGAAAAAATTCAGTATTCAACTAAAAGAAGTGTTTACTTTGCAAAAGTATGTCTTTTTTCGATGAATGAAATGGCTTCAGGAATAAACGGCCCGCCGGGGCCTTGCAATGTTGTCAATCGCCGCCCGCTTGCCCTGCCTTTATATACGGTAATCCTCCTGCTATGGCCCCTGTTGCTGCAATCGCAGGTATTACCCGGGGCAGGCGACACTGCCTCCTATTTCCCCATGCTGAAGGGAAGAGCAATCGGTGTTGTGGCCAACAACGCCTCTGTGGTATGGCATGTTAACATCGTGGATATGCTGGTGGGCAAAGGGTTTAATATTAAACGGATATTCTCGCCGGAACATGGTTTCAGGATGAATTCCGATGCCGGTCAGACCATTGCCGACGCGACCGATCCAGCAACGGGTATCCCGGTGGTATCGCTCTATGGTTCCAGGCAGAAACCTGCGAAGGAGGATCTGGCTTCGCTCGGTTTGATCGTCTTTGACCTGCAGGATGTGGGCGTCAGGTTTTATACCTATATCTCCACGCTTACCCTTGTCATGGAGGCCTGCGCCGAAAACGGAACCCCCCTGGTGCTCCTTGACCGGCCCAACCCCAACGGGTTTTATATCGACGGCCCGGTTCTGGAAAAGGAATATGCCTCTTTTGTCGGAATGCACCCTGTTCCTGTGGTATACGGGATGACCATCGGCGAATATGCCTGCATGGTCAACGGCGAGAAATGGCTGAAAAACGGTCTGAAATGCGATCTGAAGGTGATCCGGCTGACAAATTACAATCATGAAACAATGGTGGAACTGACAGAGAAGCCATCGCCGAACCTCCCCAATCCCAATGCAGTCTGGCTTTATCCCTCCCTTTGCCTGTTTGAAGGTACCACCTTCAGTATCGGCCGTGGAACCGGTTTTCCGTTTGAAGTATTTGGTCACCCTCAGATGAAGTCAGCTCCGTTTTCATTTACCCCCCGCTCCATTCCAGGGGCCAGTCTCCATCCTCCATTTGAAAACCGGGAGTGTCATGGAATAGACCTTCGCGGATTTTTGGTTAAACACCCGGAACAAAAAGGCCGGATACAGTTAGGGTGGCTGTTAGCGGGCTTTCACAGCAGTTCTCCCGACGGTTTCTTTAATGACTATTTCAACAAACTTGCAGGGAATGCCACGCTGCAGCGACAAATCAGGGAGGGAAAACCGGAAACTGAGATCCGGGCCAGCTGGCAAAAGGGGATCAGCAGGTTCTTGAAGATCAGGAAACGATACCTGTTGTACTAAAACGGGAAAAAAATCCCCGGTCGGGATCTCTTTCGAAATACCCGACGGGGATGTTAAAATCAAAACTCCTCCCTATTTTCTTCCTGGATAGACCTTCAGGGCCTCTTCGAGGCACTTCATGGCGCCTTTCAGGTCGGTCAGGTTGAGCACATAGCTAATCCTGACCTCATCCCTGCCGCGGCCCGGGGTTGAATAAAAACCGGTTGCAGGCGCCAGCATAACCGTTTGACCTTCAAAGTTAAAATCTTCGAGAAGCCACTGGCAGAACTTATCGGAGTCGTCGATCGGCAGGCGGGCGACCGCGTAAAATGCACCGCCGGGGTTCGGACAAAAACAGTTTTCCATTTTGTTGATCGATTCCACCACGATATTCCGGCGCTGGACATATTCAGCCAGGACCTTGACAAGGTAACTGTCGGGGGTATTAATGGCCTCTTCGCCGGCGATCTGGCCGAACGTCGGGGGTGAGAGCCTTGCCTGGGCAAACTTCATGGCAGTACTCATGATCTCCTTGTTTTTCGAGATCATAACGCCGATCCGGACGCCGCAGGCACTGTAACGTTTTGAGATGGAATCAAGCAGTACCACATTCTGATCGATCCCTTCCAGGTTCATGACAGAGTAATGTTTCTTGCCGTCGTAACAGAATTCACGGTACACTTCATCCGAGAAAAGATAGAGATCGTGCTTTTTAACGATATCTCGCAGCAACTCCAGTTCCTCTTTTGAATAGAGATAACCGGTGGGGTTGTTGGGATTGCAGATCATAATGGCTTTGGTGCGGGGGGTGATGGCCTCTTCAAATGCACTCATGGGTGGGAGGGCGAAACCATCGTCAATAACAGACCCGATCGGTTTGACAACCACGCCTGCTGCTACTGCAAAACCGTTGTAATTGGCATAAAAGGGTTCGGGGATGATGATCTCATCGCCCGGGTTCAGACAGACCATCAGGGTAAAGAGGATTCCCTCAGAACCGCCGGTGGTTACGATCATCTCGTCGGGCGTCACTGCGATGCCGACCTTCTGGTAATATTCAACCAGCTTTTTCCGGTAGGAGAGGATCCCTGCGGAATGGCTGTATTCAATGACCTTCAGATCCATATGACGGATCTTTTCAAGCACATTTTCCGGTGTCTCAATATCAGGCTGGCCGATATTGAGATGATACACTTTGATGCCTTTTTTCTTGGCTACATCGGAATAGGGAACGAGTTTTCGGATCGGTGAGGGGGGACAGGCTTGTCCACGGTTTGAAACTGCTGGCATAACAAGTGGTTTTAAGTAAAGCAACAAAGCCAGCTTATGGCTGGCCTTTTGCTTACGGATGAAAATAATATTTACTTTGTGATGGGAGCGGCGCCCTGTTCGGTCGGCTTCTCCGGTGCGGTTGTAGCTGGTTTGGGAGTAACGGTACCTTTGATCTGCAAAACGATTTTTTCGGTTTTTGCATTGGAGGTGACAGTTACGGTTTTGTTGATCCCGCCAACATTGTTGGTGTTGTAGGTTACTTTGATGACATCACTTTTACCGGGGAGAACAGGTTCCTGTGGCCATGTGGGAACAGTGCAGCCGCATGATGACTGAGGTCTCGACAAAATCAAAGGTTCCTTACCGATATTGGTGAATTTGAATTCACAGGTGCCATCTGAACCCTGAACGATTGTTCCGTAATCATGAACGGTTTTATCAAAGGAGATTTCAGGAGCATTAGGGTTGGCGGGTTTAGGCTGGGGAGCATCCTGGGCTTTTACAACAAAAGCAGCGAAGACTAACAGCACAAATGAAAGAACAAATTTCTTCATATTTACTTATTTATTAGGTTAGGTTTATTATTTAATTGTTACAAAAGTAAAAAATATAT
>CAIYQH010000352.1 GCA_903928285.1 uncultured Bacteroidales bacterium | reverse complement strand
AGATTAAATGAAACAATAGGAGAACTGATAATAAAAAGTCTGGTTGCGGTCTGGCCGTGATCCCGGGTTAAAAAGGAGCCTGTGGGGTTCAGCCGATCCCGGCAAATCCTGCCATCCCTGATGGGTTAAGCGGAATCAGCGGAATTCCTGCATTTGTAAAACAGGCCTCGGTGCGCTGTTTCTCGGTTGTGAAACAGATCAGGAATCCGCCGCCGCCGGAACCACAGAGTTTTAAGGAGAACAGTCCGCTTTCAAGGCCCTCCATCCAGGGGGGATGCAGACGCATGGGAATGAGATGCCGAAAGGTCTCCCACTGGAACCGGGAGAGATGACTCAAAGCATGGCCGAAATCCCCGGGGTTGCCTCTCAAAAGATTGTCAATACAGCTGTTAACCATGGAAATCAACCGCTTACCCGGCTCCGTGATCATCCCGCCGGGGAAAAACTGATCCAGGAATTCGCTTACTTTAGGCCCGGTGCTGCAGGGAACCCCTGAATCAGCCAGCAGGATATGAAGATTTTCAGCGCTTTTCAATTCATGCAGATCAACAGCGACAAATTCATGACGATGATCAAGCCTGACAGGTCGCTGCAGGTAGATGACCAGGGGGTCAAATCCAGAGCTTTTCCCATGGAAAAACGACTCCATCCTGATAAACCTGTTGCGCAGCAGGGCTGCCTCCTGCCTGTTATGTGTATCGAATGAATGAGCAGGGCCATACCTGCCGTAGACTGCTGCACAAACCGCACCGGAACTGCCCATCCCATAACGCTGGGGGATGGATGAAGCCAGGTATATGCCTCCTGAAATATCAGTCCTGAAACTCTCCAGTTCTAAAAATGGACTAAAAAAGTCATGTGATGCAATCAGGAAGTCAAGCAGTTCACCTAACTGACGGTTGCTTTCGGTTGCCACCTGCAGGTCAGGTTGCTCCGGTGACAGATACCGGAACCCGGCACCAAACGCGCTGAGGGGCATGCTCAGCGCTTGCGAGCCCAGTAGAATGGAATACTCGCCAAAAAGAAGCAGCTTGGCCGGCCAGGTAGTTTGCCGGTTCATCCGGCCTGGTTTTCATTCCTGCCCGGAAACCGTACAGGTCCTGTTCCGCAATGGTCGTAAATCACCCGGCCCCCTTCGCAACAGGCTGCAAGTTCCTCAAGGATAAAGGATTCTACGGCAAAGGCGGCCTCATGGGGATATAGTAAATGAACATTGGCGCCGGCATCGAGGGTGAAGAAGAGAGGGAGTCCGCTTTTCCGCTTTGCCCTTACCCTGGTGATGATCTCCAGCGTTGCCGGTTTCAGCAGGATCACACCAGGATTGGCGCTCATCAACAGGGCATGGAGTGATAAGGCTTCATTTTCGGCAATATCGCCCAGCTTGTTAAAATCGTTGGCGGCAAGGGCCCTGAGCGCCTCCTCCAGGTTGCTGTTTGCCTGGATCACCCTGCCCTGCCGGAACGGATGACGATCCATGGAGCGATGCCCCAGCGTACTGGCAACCTCTTTTTGTTCCGATGATACGATCAGGATGGCATCACGGAGCGACAACATGCCGGGGTTTACATCCGCATTTACATCCACGGCATATTCATCGGAGGAACCCGCCACGAGGAGTGACCTGCCCCATACGGTAAATCCACCGTAAACTGACCTGCAGGCGCTGCCAGAGCCCAGTCGTGCTGCGCATGATACCATCCGTGTCCAATCCCTGAGGGAAATCTCCGGAATTACCATCTGGTTTGCAAGGTCGAGCAGGCAAAGTGCAAAGGCGCTGATACCCGATGCCGAGGAGGCAATGCCCGTGGAATGGGGAAAGGTGTTTTCAGTCTCTGCCATAATTGCCAGCTTAACCAACATGGGAATGTCACCGGCCAGCAAATCCAGTAATCGCTGCATCTTGGGAATGAAGGGATGATGAGGGTCGCCGTTAACCGACACAAGTCCGTGAACCGCGCCATCAACAAAGGCATCCAGCCGGGTTTTGGTAACCGCCTGGCTCAGGGTCATGCTGAGCGAAGGATTTATCGGCAGCTGACCCTCATTTTTACCCCAGTATTTTACAAGTGCAATATTTGAAGGACTTTGCCAGGCAGCATGCCATACGGCACCTGTTGCGGGTCGGAAATTGCCGGAATGTGAAAACTGTGAAAATTGAGAATCCGTCATGTCACAGCTTTTATATCCATATAAGAAAAAACGACAGAAAGGCCTTGCCTTTGAAAATAACCAGTCACCTCCTGCGGTTCACGGCCGCTGATAAACATGGCAAAATCGCCACCCCAGGCCCCCAGCGACTTTACTGTGCCGGGAAACGTTGGAAACCGCCGTGCGACAGGTTCACGCTTCAGGATCGATGCCATCACCGACTCATGGTGACCGGCAAGGCTGATTAGTTCATTTGCCGTTTCCGCCCTGCAAATACCGGTGGCAAGCCTCGAGAATTGTTCTATGTATTTTTTCGCATTGCCCGGCGCTGATAGAAATGCGGAAACCTCGCGCTGCGAATCCTGCTTATTGCCCAGGTATACAAACCATGTATGATGGCATAGGGCATTTCCGGGTGTTGCCGGGGTAATTTCCGGGTTACCCTCCTTCAACCGGTAAAACAACAGGTCAGACCGCCCGGCGCAGGCAATATCGTAGCCCGATCCGTTTGAAACCATCGAATGGAGTTTAAAGGCATCAATGTCTGCCCAGGAGGCGATGAGGCAACACAGGGTGGAACTGCTCCCCAAACCCCACTCCGGTGGGTAGTTGGCCTCCGTCTTTACCATATATCCTTCATCTCCCGCAAGGAATGCCGGGTTCAACGCACGTGAGGCAGCCAGTACCTTACTGAGCTTTGCGGCCGTTGCAATATTATCGGCCGATCGTATGCCGAAGGTTTCTGTATCGAATTTCATGGAAAACCATTTCCCGGCAGGGGAATAACTTTCCCAGCATACGGTGCCGTTTTCGCAGGGTTCAACCGTCATCTTCTGCCCAAACCGCGTGGGAAGGGCCAGCACCGTTGCACCGATCAAAACAAGATATTCGCCTGTAAGGAGGAGTTTCCCGTTGGCATGGAATTCAGGAACTTCGCTCATGCAGGAAATGTTTTACCGCATTGAAACTTACCTTCCTGTTTACAAACCATGCTTCGGCTTCTTCACGCAGGACGCCGTCAACATTCAGTGTATTCAGGATATTGGAGAGGTGCAGTCGCATATGTCCCTTCTGGATCCCGGTGGTGATCAGGCTGCGGATGGCGGCAAAATTGGTGGCCAGTCCGACCGAGGCTACGATCCCCATCAGCTCCTTTGCGGTTGGATTGCCCAGTATTTCGAGCGACAGGCGGGCAAGCGGATGGAGATTGGTAATTCCCCCGACGGTGCCTACCGCCAGCGGGATGGTCATCCCGAAGGTAAGGATGTCATCCTGCATCGAACACCAGCTTAACGACCGGTATTGGCCGTCGCGGGCGGCAAAGGCATGGGCTGCGGCTTCCGCGGCGCGGTAATCGTTGCCCGTTGCCATCAGCACGGCATCAACACCATTCATGATGCCCTTGTTATGGGTAACTGCCCGGGAGGGATCGTTTTTGGCAATCTGGTAGGCCAGCAGCATCTTATCGGCAAATACGCCCACGGGCAGCCGTTCTGAAATCGGCTTGAAATGGTCGATATGGCTGGAAGCCTCCACCGTTACAGTACATTCCGGGGTATAATTGCTCAGGATCGCCATGGCAACCTGGCACTTTTTACCCTCAGGGTCGTTGTCAACGGCGAAAAAGAGGTCGAGCGCCTCGGCCATATCCTCCAGGCAGGTATTGATAAAATTGGCGCCCATGGAGTTGATCGTTTCGACCTTCAACTCAAGTTTGAAAAGGTTTTCAGCCGTTTTGGCAGCATCCATCAGCTCAAGGCTGAGGATTCCGCCACCCCGGCGCACCATATTGATCGTCAGCTTCTTTAACCGTTCGAGTAAAAAAAGTTTAAGCACATGCCAGCGTTCCCAGATATATTCAGGATAGCCAAGCCATGTGAAATAAACATGTCCCAGTTTAATGGTAGTTACCCTGGTAACATGAAAACCGCCCCGTTCGGCCCAGAACCGGGCGCTGTGGGAGGCCGCCGCTACCACCGAGCTCTCCTCGATGGCCATCGGCACATGGTAAACCCTTCCGCCAACCATTACATTGGGGGCAATCCCGTATGGTGTATGAAAACTGCTGATGGTATTTTCACTCAGGTCGAGAAACTGGCTGCGTTCCGTCTCATCTTCCATCAGGTAACCTTCAAATTTCTCTCCGGCATGGGAGGATTCATTGCACAGCAGGGCAATGAAATTACGTTTTTCCTCCTCGGTGAGCTTGGAGAAGCCATGAATGATTTCTTTATGCATCGTCAAGATCTGATTGT
>CAIYQH010000351.1 GCA_903928285.1 uncultured Bacteroidales bacterium | reverse complement strand
TAAGGATGATCAGTGGATGAACCATCAAGACGTTTTCTGATGGAATTAATTTTGATTTCTGAAATTTCCGCCGGGTAACTCCCTGAAATTATGTCAAGAATGGGGGGATCAATTTTTTTCAGGCTGAATAAGGGTTTATCCGGGTCATGAAGATAAGTTATGTCACATAAATAGGAGTATTCAACAATACAAAACATTCTCATTACTCTGATGAAAATTCCATTAATCCCCTCATGTTTAATAATGTAAATGAGTTTGTCTATTGATGGTAACATCTCGGAGTATTAAGCGAAAAAATGGATAAATATTATTATACTGGCACGTATCACGTTTTTAACATTCAGTTAAAAGCCAATTGGAATGAAACCTGTTCAGTATGAATTATTTATTTTGGCCAGACAGTAATGGATTGATTTTCTTTATTTTGCCTTGAAATGGTTGGGAATGCCTGCAACTATTTGCCAGAGCCCGAAAATCCTGGCAAGATTTTCATAAAATCCTCCGTCGTCGTTTACTGAAAACCTCGGGATCGTAAATTTATCATGGATAAGACCTTCAAGGTATTCCTGCCTGGTTGAAAAGCACATCTTATAACCGGCCTTCCTGCATTCTGAAATGACTGCATCGTTGTAATCACCGTTGGGATAGGCGAGATAGTCAACCCGGTTGTTTATCCATCCCTCCAGTATTGTTTTTGAGTTGGAGATCTCCTTTTCAAGCGCCTCCGTTCCGCATCGCACGAGGATGGGATGCGTAAGGGAGTGGGAGCCGATGGTGACCAGCGGATTTTGTGAAATTTCAACCACCTGCTCTCGGGTCATGACCGTTCGGCTGAGCTGCACTGATTTTTTGATGGGATCCAGCCTGTCCCTGAATTCATCATATACAAATTTCTTGAATTTTGCCTTTTCCAGCAGGGGGTCGGCGGTTGATTTGTAATATTCGGTCACGTATTCCCACCAGAAATTGCCCTCCGTCACTGCATCCGGTGGTATGAAGATGGTGACAGGGACAGCATACTGGTTGATTGTGTCTACAAGTTCAAGGTTTGCCGACCAGCCATCATCGAAGGTGACCAGCACCTGCTTCCCGCCTTGTAAATTTTCTTCAATGGTCTTTTCAAACTCCCGGATGGAGATAAACTGGTATCCAAGGGCCCTGAGCTTTTCGACGATCCGGCGGAAAAGTGGCAGATCAGGATTGTGAAAATAGATCGACAACAGGTTGATTTTCCCGGGCCGCAGGAAACTGTAAAAACAGTTGAATAACAGGAATCCGAGTATTTCCCGGGCGATTTTCTTCATACAGGTTTTTGGTTTCGCCGGATATTTCAGGTTACCGGGATTAACTTAGTCCATGACTTTTTCGAGGATGGACAACTGCCAGAGAAACTGTCCGAAATCCTTTTGACCCGTGTTGTTGTCGGTGATCAACTCCTGGACCAGGTTGCCCGGGAACAGCGCTTTCATGTTTTTAAAATCGGTGAATTCATCATTCCTGTATAGATCCCTGATGGGAATGACAAAACCTTTCTTGGGGAGGTTGATGATCTCCTGCGGCAATCCCTTCCCATAAGTTTGTTTTAAGATGTATTTCAGCTGGAAGTTTTTTAGTTTTAACTTCTTGTCAACCTGTAGCATGTATTCAATGAGCCGGTAATCAAGAAAAGGAGTCCTTGTCTCAATCGAATTGGCCATGCTCATCCTGTCAACTTTTACCAGGTAATCGTTGGGCAGGTCGTATTTGTAGTTGAAATACATCTGCTTGTAGAAGTCATCCCGGTAGGTGCAGCCAGTGAGGATATCGGCGAAATAGGCTTCAATG
>CAIYQH010000350.1 GCA_903928285.1 uncultured Bacteroidales bacterium | reverse complement strand
GCCAGCATTACCATCAGCCTTGCCGGGGGAACCCGTTGAACAATGATCATCCAGAGGGAAATGGCGATGGCAGCAACCCCTGTCTGAAATCTGAAAAGGAAACTCAGTCCCAGCAGCAGGCCAATCGATCCAAACTGTTGCAGGCTTTTATTATCTTTTGATGCGATCGCTATTGCCGGCAACAACAGTAGACCCGACCAGGTTTCCGATGAGAACCTAACATTGAGAAAAGGTAAAAACCAGGTAAAAAAGGAGAGTATAAAAAACAGCTTCAGGTTTTTCTTTTCAACCAGGTGGCTGAACGACTTAACGAAATAGTTCAGCAGGATCAACGCAAAAAGTCCGGTAATCAACCGAAGGAGAAATGCTTTCACGTAAGGGTCGTCAAGGCGGAACTTCCGGCATGCCGAGAATATCACGAAACAGATTGCCGGTTGCAGGGCAGGCCTTATCCTGGCCTGATATTCCCAGGCAAGGTCTGACGCGGCACAGGTTCCCTCCTTGATACCTGAAAATTCCACGATCTGGTAGTGCTCATCCGCGTGATAATAACCAACACTGTACCAGGCGGTGATGGAGTACCAGATAATGGCAATAATTATAACCAGACGTTTAAATCCGGTATTCATGACTATTTTATCCACTTTTCCTCAATCCATTGTTTTTGCTGTTCGGGTCTAAGGAATGTCCAGGCAACTATCCGGCTCGACTTGTTGCCCTGTCCCATGGGAATGGTTTTCACATCCGCTGCATCTGCCTGGTCGAGCGACTCGTAAACACCTTTCAGATGCGATTGTTTTGAAACCAGGGTGGAGAACCAAAAACAGGATGCTGCAAAGAATGTGCTCTGTCGAACCATGTCGCGGACAAACTTCTCCTCACCCCCTTTACACCATATTTCATGGTCCTGTCCCCCGAAATTCTGGACAGGTCCTGTAACCTTTTCGGCCGTAAGGTTGACCAGTTTTTTCAGGGTGGCATTTTTGGCGTCTGCCAGGGAGGCATAAAACGGAGGATTGCAAACCGTCAGGTCAACCATTTCATCGTTCTGAAGGATCCCAAAAAAAATGTCGTTGGGCTGTTTCTGCAGCCTGAGTTCAATTTTATCCTGCAGGGCCGGATTTTGCCCGATAATCAGGTTTGCCGAGTCAATGGCCAACGGGTCAGTGTCGGATCCGATAAAGCGCCAACCGTATTCATGCGTTCCGATGAGGGGATAGACACAATTGGCGCCAACCCCGATATCGAGACATCTTATTTTATCCCCTGTCGGAACCTTGCCGTAATTTTTACCGCAAAGAACATCGGCCATGTAATGGATGTAATCGGCCCGACCGGGGATGGGAGGGCTCAGATAGCCTGGTGGAATATTCCAGTTTACAACCCCGTAGTAGTGTTGCAACAGGGCTTTATTCAATACTTTTACTGCTTCCGGGTTGAAAAAATCGATAGATTCGTCGCCATAGATATTCAGCTTCACGAAATCCGTCAACTCCGGGCAAATCCATACCAGTTCCTTGAAATTATAACGCTCCCGGTGTTTATTCCGAGGATGCAGCCTGGTTTTTTCCTTTGGATGTTCTCTCTTTTCCTGAAGCATAAAAAATAATTTAATGT
>CAIYQH010000349.1 GCA_903928285.1 uncultured Bacteroidales bacterium | reverse complement strand
GCTGAACAGCGCTGTGCCTGCCTTTTTCCCGGCGCCTTTGCTGGGAAACGGACAGGTGCTGAATGCAGGTGTTTATGCCATCCCGGGAGCCGCCACCCTAAACCAGGATCTAACGCTGGATGCACAGGGAAATGCAGGCGCGGTATTTATTTTTAAAATCCAGGGCCCCCTTTCCACCGGTGCGAATTCGAAGGTCAAACTGATCAACGGAGCGCTGGCGTGCAATGTATTCTGGAAAGTCGAGGGATTGGTCAGCATGGCATCCGGTACCACCATGAGAGGAACTGTAATTGCCAACAATGCAGCCATCAGCATGAGCACTGGGGATACCCTTGAAGGAAGGGCACTGTCAACCTCCGGCGCTGTCAATGTTTCAGGCGTTATGGCCTATATCCCAATCGGTTGTGGAAGTGTTATGCTTACGGGCCCCGCAGCGCCTGCGCTAGCCTCTGCAGGCTGCTATGCCCTGTTCTCGGCCAGCGGGCCGGTATCCAATGCCGGTATTACCTATGCAACAGGAGATATCGGTACCAATGTCGGGTTAACGACTGGTTTCAATCCATTGTTTGTGACAGGCACCATCCATCCCATCCCGGATGTTTCAACGGCACAGGCTGCAGCTGACCTGGGTATCGCATATACTTACCTGAACACGCTGCCTTATGATATTGAACTACTCTATCCTGCCCAGTTCGGCAGGAACCTGTTACTTACCCCGCATACCTATTTGATGAATGCTGCCACCACCTTTACCGACACCGTGTTCCTCAATGCACAGGGTAATGCAAACGCAGTATTTGTCATCAAAATCAATGGCGCGTTGTCAACCAGCACCTATTCGAAGGTGATCCTGACCAACGGGACACTGGCAAAAAATGTGTACTGGAAAGTAGATGGGGCGGTGTCGATAAATGATTATTCGGTTTTCAAAGGTACCATTGTGTGCAACAACGGTGCCATGCTTTTCAAAACAGGTGTGAATCTTGAAGGCAGAGGCCTTACCACCACAGGTGCCCTGGGGACGACTGCAATTACGGCAACCATGCCCCCGGGATGCGGAGGTTCCACTTCACCCGCCATTATTACCCAACCGTTAAGCCAGACAGTTTGTGCAGGCGGGGGCTGCAATTTTTCGACTTCGGCTACAGGAACCACCCTTGCCTATCAATGGCGAAAGGGAAGTGTCAATTTGTTGAATGGCGGGAACATTTCAGGCGCCACCGGGCAGACTCTTACCGTTAGTCCAGCTGGCTTAACAGATGCCGGGTCAGATTACAATGTAGTATTATCGGGCGCTTTCCTGCCAAATGTTACTTCGGCAAATGTTGCCTTAACCGTAAATCCATCTCCCGTACCTACAATCGGAAGTACCAACAACCCATGCGCCGGATCAACGAATAACATTTACTATACTGAAAGCGCACAGTCCGGTTATTTATGGACCGTTACGGATGGGGTGATTGCAAACGGACAAGGCACCAGCACCCTGAACGTTACCTGGACAGGAACCGGGCAGCAGGTGGTTACTGTAAATTATAGCAACCTATCAGGTTGTTCTGCATCAGTACCAACAGCCTATAACCTGTTTGTCAATGCAATGCCGGGAGCAGCAGGGCTCATCACGGGGCCTCCTTCAGTGTGTGCCGGTGGCACGGGCGTTGTCTTCAGCACCCCATCCATCGTGGGCGTAACAGGGTATGAATGGAATCTTCCGGCAGGCGCAAACATAACCGCCGGGAATGAAACAAACCAGATCGAGGTGACCTTCGGTTCGGGCGCAGGTATTGGTACCATCACTGTCAGTGGCGTGAATGGATGCGGAAACGGGGCATTATCGTCAGATTTCATGATTCTGGTCAATGAAATCCCACCGACTCCCCAGATTGCTGCGACCGGTAATCTCCTCACAAGCAACGCTCCTGCGGGTAATCAATGGTACTATGAAGGCAATATTATTCCCGGGGCCACCTTACAGGTTCTTACCGTTACCAACAATAGCGGAAATTACTGGTGTTCTGTGACCCACAACGGGTGTTCATCGGATATTTCAAACAAGGTGTGGGTCACGGTAACAGGGATAAGGAACCTGCCATCCTCTGCATCGTTCAATGTATATCCTGTTCCGAATAACGGAGAATTCACAGCATCCATCCGGTGTCCTGCCGATGGCGCCTTTTCGATCCTGGTTTATGACATGATCGGCGGAAAGGTTTTCGCACTGCCCGAAACCCGGACCGTTGGTGGTAAACTTGATTTGCAGATCGATCTTCGTCCAATAACCGACGGTTTGTATTTTGTCGTGTTCCTGAATAGTCAATATAAAGTCATTAAGAGGATCGAAGTGCAGAATTAAGCGTGAAAATTTTTATTTAACGTATTGAAATAAAACAGCCGGGTTGCAAGCCCGGCTGTTTTATTGTAGATTACGGTGTAGGATGGATGGGCTGACCTCCGGTGTGTTTTTTCGAAAGGGCTTTATGTTGCTGGTATAGCCTGGCTTCAGCAGGTGTTCCCAACAGGATTGCAACCCAGTGTGTTTTCGGGTTCTGCTCCAGGATTATCTTAATGGTCATGGTAAGTGGTACCGACAGGAACATCCCCACCGTTCCCAGGATAAAACCCCAGAAGAGCAGGGAGAGGAATACAACCAGCGTTGACAACCCCAGCCCTTTCCCCATGATCCTGGGTTCTAAAAAGTTACCGAGGATATTGTTTACCAGCATAAACGATCCGAGCGTCCACAGCGCACCTGACACCCCGAGTTGTACCAGGGCAAACAATACTGCAGGGACAGCCGCAATGATGGATCCGATGTTCGGGATATAATTCATCAAACCCGCGATCAAGGCCCAAAGCAGGGGATAGTCAACGCCAAGGATCAGCATTGCAACATAGATCAGAATGCCTGTGGCGATACATACCAGCGATTTTATACCAAGATAGTGACGGATATTTTGGGTGATGGTGGAAAAATAGGAGATTGAATCTTCTGATGCAGTCAGGATAGCCTTTGCCTTGACTGAAAAACTGCCGAATTCCATCAGGGTGAACAATACGATCAGGAAGATCAGGAAGGTATTCCCCATCATATTCAGCAGTTCATTTACAGCTGTAGCAGTGAATTCGAGGATCCTGGCCGGCTGTATCAGGTTTGACAACTGGTTGTCGGGAATATTCATCCCCTTGTCGTTCAGATACCTGATAAAGGAGTCGCTGATGGAGGTGAGGGTGGTTTCATATTTCGATACATTGCTGGAAAAGGATG
>CAIYQH010000348.1 GCA_903928285.1 uncultured Bacteroidales bacterium | reverse complement strand
GTATTTATATGGCAGCGGTTACCTGTTGTATTATGCTGATCCCGGTATGGTCAGATTCTCAGCATCCATTGGTGGTGTTCCTGCAGAATTGTCCCTGCAAGCGGAGGCAGGTAAATCCTATTTTCTTGAAGGTAGTGTTAACATGGGTGGATGGTTGGGACAACCTTTGCTGGAAGTACCGGAAACCAATAAGGCCTTTGAGAGGATAAAAAAATGCAAATTGCTGGAAAACCATTAGTTCAGAGATATTAACTTTATACAAGGTGGAGACCAGAAACCACCAGCAAAACGGGGCGAAACCGAAAAGCCATACGAGTAGGGAAATCAAATTCACACCCATATGAAAAAGAATTTACTGTTTTTATTATTATTAATGATTGGCATTACTGTCGCGGCCCAACAAACATATCAGGATGTGGTTTACCTTAAAACAGGAGCCATTATTCATGGAACCATCATTGAACAAGTTCCTAACAAATCCATCAAGATTGAAACTTCTGACAAGAATGTATTTGTTTATCAAATCGACGAGATTGAAAAGATGAGTAAAGAAGCGGTTGTAACGGGAGCTACTGCGAATAGTAATGCTGGTATGAAATCTGGATATGTGGGTATTTTTAATTTCGGATATGGGTTTGGACTTGGTGATGTCGGTAAGGGGTATAACTTTTTAAAAATCGATTTGATAAATGGTTATCAGTTTAATCCCTATATTTCCTTCGGGGTTGGCACCGGACTGAAATATTGTTTTTTCAAGGGAGTTGATCAAAATAGTATTTGGATCCCTGTATTTGGTGATCTCAGAGTGCATATCCTTGACAATAACATATCGCCGTATGTGGCATTGGGTTTGGGATACACGTTTGAGGTATCCCCGATCAGCCAGGGACTGGGACTAATGGTCAACCCTTCGTTTGGTGTCAGCTTTAAAACCGGCAATCGCTCCACAGTCACCTTAGGAATAGGATATCTTTCCCAAAGAATCAGTGAGGCAGATGAAAGTGTCGGCTCGCTGCATTTTGATTTTGGCGTATCCTTTTAGTTTTCTGCACAGGGATGAAGTCCATTACTTGTTGAAGACACAAACATAAACATGTTTGACATTACTATATTTGTAATCTAAGACAATATTTATTTTTTCGGACTGCATTTATCCGGGGTTGATGATCGGGGTGAAAAAGACTTTCTAAGGCAGGTTGGTTAACCTTTGCTTTTTTGTTTGCAACATCTTTTAGGGGATGGATATCGGGGAGAGCCGGAGTATTCCGGTCCTCCCTGGTTCGTTACAGGATCATGGTTTTCGCAGGTATTCAATCGTAGCCGAGGGGGAGGTCATCATGGGCATGCAGGTCCACTCTTTGTACTTTTCCTTCAGCTCTTTTTCCTGCGAAGGATTGACGGCTGCCTCCTTCATGTCGAAAAAGTAGCTCCTCATCGATTCGATCAGTTTCATATCGCCGGTTTGACCATGCCCGGGAACCACCAGGCCGATACCCGGCAACTGCAGCATACGGTCGAGGGTGCTGATCCATTTGTCGGCGCTGGCACCGCTTTTCTTCATCAAGGGTGGATTGATCCGGTTAAATACCAGGTCGCCGGTAAAGAGGACCTTCCGTTTTTTCAGCAGCACAACCATGTCGTTCATGGT
>CAIYQH010000347.1 GCA_903928285.1 uncultured Bacteroidales bacterium | reverse complement strand
TGGCAGGCAGGGCGCTGATGGTAACGAGAACACTGTCTTTGGCCACATGGGCTGCATTATCATGTACGGTGCAGATATACCGGGTCTGGACAGTCGGGTTTGCCGTGGGATTGGGCAAGGTTGAGGTAAATCCCGCGGGGTTCGAGCTCCATGCATAGGTATAGGGGTTGGAGCCTCCGCTGGCGGATGCCTGCAGTTGCGTTGACCCTCCCGGGCAAACTGAGGTTGGGTTGGCGGTTACGGCTACTCCCAGCGCAAGCGATGCCATTACCTTGACAGTGGCTGTGCGCAGATGAGCCGGGGTTCCGTTGGGACCCTTCCCGTAGAAGGTAACCTGGTAATCGGCCAGCGGAACATTTCCGCTCAGCTTGAGACGTACGATTTTGGTTCCCGGGTAGGTGGTGATCTTATTTCCCTGTGGATACACAAAGGTGATGGTTCCCGCGGAAGGAACAGGGGTGATCTGACCCGACAATACCACCGTATCGGTGTACAGTTTTACATCAGGAACGCTGACAATAAAATCGGTGCTGTCGTTGGTGACGTAAAGCGTGTCGGAGGTGTGGTTGATGGACATGGCAAAATCGGGGAAATAGGCGGTCACACTCATGAAGGTGCCCTGGCGGAAATCGGTCCAGCCGGCCATGCCTCCCTTTTTATTGGAGATGATGCCATTGTAGTCTCCCTGGTAACGCGGTGTTCCGCCGCCGCCGCATGTCGGGCAGTCGATTTTCATCTTCTGATTTGAAAGAACCTTGTTCGCAGCCCAGCTCACGCCGCCGTTGTCTGAATAGGAGGCATAGATCATGGCGCTGTCGTTTGTAGGGCAGTCGCGGGTATCCATCCACATGGCATAAAGCCTGCCAGTCTGTTTGTCGCACCAGATAGCGGGATGCCACTGGTTGTGGGTTTGGGGATTGGCATCGTCGTTGATGATGGTAGCTGCTGACCAGGTGGTTCCGTCGTTGTCGGAGTAACGGCACCAGATATCAGGTTTGTTGCCGTCGCCTGGAGGGTCGTTGGAGGCATAAACACAATACATCCTGCCACGGTGGGCGCCATAGCTGTTGTCGGCGGCGATCATCGGGTAGGGCCTGGTACGCATGTTCTGTACTGAATTTCTGCCGCCAACCTGACTGCCGACGGTATTGCAGAACTGCTGGGTCGACTTCTGGGTAAAGGTAGCGCCTCCGTCGAGAGACACATAAAAGGTATAGGTGGATGTAAACGAACTGCCGCTGTTGGTTACAACGTGTACCGCGCCGCCCTGGACATTCCCTTCCGGGCCTACGCAAACCATCATCCCCGGGATCTGTTGGGTTGTCGGGGCAAAAGTGGAGGTAAAGGTGAGACCATGGTCCATGCTACGGGCGAAATTCCCCGGGGGACCTCCGTTGGTCATCGTGGTATAAACATAGTTGGCATAGGGGCCCGAAGTCTGGTCGCAGGCGATCCAGTTCTTGTCATTCCCGGCAATGGCGGTAACGGAGGCTCCCCAGGTCCCGCCGTTGTTCGTGGAGGCCATTACTTTACAACCAGCGATGGTCGAGCCGTACATGTTCATATAGAACAGGTTGCCAAGACTGTCGTAGGTCACAACAGGGTCGCCCTGCATCGTAGCGCCAAAGGAGGGCGTAACGTTTGACCAGTCGAGGCCTGTTTCGGTATGATGCGCCGTATTGGTGTTGTAGGCTGTAAAATACCAGGGAGGCTGCTGCATGCTCTCGGCCATGTTGCTCTCGCCGAAGTCGACCCCGAGGTTGAAATTATCATAATTGCTTACCGTGATCGTCGTCGACAGCGGGAGGTCGCCACTCTTCGGCGCCGCTTCCCGCAGGTACAGCGGTACCTGGTCAAGGTTAGGGTTATCCTTGAACTGGGCAAGGGCCTGGAGGGTGGATAACATAGCCATGATCCCCACAAAAAGGGAGAGGTGCTGGCGTAAAATTGTAAATCTGGTCATAAGGGTGCTTTTAAATGTGTCGTAAAATCTTTAACCGCATAAAATTAGGAAAAAAAACGGAAGGATGGCGATCCATTTTTTTGATTTTACCATAACAGGGAGAAAATCCCTCCCTTTTATCGTACGAGGCAACGTAACCAGGTTAAGCGTCTGTGGGGAAAAGAGTTTTCAGAAGTGGATGAATCCCTTTGCAATCGCAAAATCCCCCGATCTGATATGGAGAATGCAGTAGCCAGCCGGTAGTTTTGACATACTAATACTGCCCCTGCCTGATGGATCATTCCTGTCGGCTGAGAAAAGAGTTCTTCCGAAGGCATCGGTGATTTCGATATGGCAGGTGCCATCTCCCAATTTTGATTTAGCATGGAATTCATAGTAAAAGACATCGCCGGCTGGGTTTGGGTAAAGCCTGATTCCGGCAGGAGCTTCGATTTCCTCTGTGTTGGTCATAGCAAAATTGAAATATTTTGATTCGCTCGGATAGCCGGGGTACTGCACCACAGCCTTGTAGAGTCCGCTTTGGGTGGGTTTATAGGCTGAGGTGGCGACATTCGGGATGGTATCATTCCCGCGCATCCACCGGTAGGTGACCCCCTTTGGGCAAAACAGGGTGTCGCTTATCCTGGCAAGCAGTGTATTGGGTTTGGAATAGATCCGCTGCCAGTTGACATTCATGTCGGGCTGTTCGATCACCTTATCGATATGCGGTTTTTTCACATCCGCCACCATGTAATAGGCCTTGTTATTGGAATTTTTATAGGTGGAAATGATAAACTTCGAGGAATCCTGGTCATAAACCGCCATCTGGTTGTTCAGATGCACCAGGTGCATGGGCAGGGCAATCACCGGCGTGACCATATCGGTAAAGGGATCAAATTTAACGATGGTATCATGCCTGACACCATAATACTGGCCTGTCTGGTAATCAACGACTGCCGATTCAATCACGCCATTGTGCGTAACGTGCGTATGGAGCAGTTCTCCTGTAAAGCCATCGATGATATCATACCAGGTGGAATCGTTGTACCGCTGGAAAAACAGGGTGTTGTTTACAGGGTTATAAACCCTGGTTTCCCCGTAGATGATGGCGTTTGAGGCAGGCAGGGTGGAGAGGTGCGTAAGAACCGAATTCCCCAGGCTATAGGAATAAAAATCGCCATCGGGCGCCTCAAAAAGAATAGAATTGTTCAGGCTATTGTACTCAATCCAGTTTTTATACTCAAAATAGCAGGTTTGGGCGACCACATAGGTGTTCAGATCGATATATCGGATCACGCCGCCTGTGGAGAGCGGCGCTGCATCAAAAAAATACCGGCCATTATAGGGATCTATGGCACAGCCAAAGCTCAGGTTGGGATCGGGGAAATAGGTCGTGGTCGGGATCGTGTTGTAGGCGCCCGACCGGTAATCGAACGAAACCAGGTGCCCGTTTGACGTGCCATAGATCAGCGACTGCGATTGAACATTGCCCGTAAACAATAGGGCCAGGAGGGATAAAACGATAAAACAACGAAAGGAATGCAGGTATATCTTTTTCATGGCGTTAAGGATTAACCCTCAAATATAATTAATTTCTGCCGATTGCCTAACGGTTTTGAAAGAAATTTATGCAC
>CAIYQH010000346.1 GCA_903928285.1 uncultured Bacteroidales bacterium | reverse complement strand
TATTAGGGCACCCATCAGGTAGGCACCGCTTCCGAACAGGTTGGAGATGGATTGCATCCAGGTATAACCCTTTGTACGAGGCTGTCCGTCGGGCGTAACATCGGCGATGATCGAACGGGTTGGGTTGAAACTGATGTTGATGGAAAGGTCAAGCGTAAGCGCTACTGCTACGGCAACGGCCATAACGCTGGCGATGCCGAAGAAATTGGATATTTTGTCGATGTTTGGTAGCGCGAAAATCATCATGGCTGCCAGGATGCCCCCGATGATGATGAAAGGTTTCCTGCGGCCACCCCAAAACCATGCCTTGTCGCTGATCAGCCCGATGATGGGTTGACCCAGAATGCCTGCAATGGGCCCAGCTGCCCAAACGATCCCGATCTGGTCGATCTCCAGATTGTATTTTGTCCGGAGAATCCAGCTAAGCACCGCGATCTGGATCGACAGGGCAAATCCCATGGCCGTACTGGGCAGGCCGAGGATGATATAAAAAAGGTTCGAGAGGTTCTTCTGGATCTTCAACATGGACTTTCGGATTTTAGATTTACGATTTACGATTTACGATTTTGGATTTCAGATTTTTGTGCCCCAACATCATTTCAACTCCACGATCATCGCTGTTTTGGCCGGTACGACGATATGCGAGATATCGGTGACCGCTGCGCCGGTGATTACATCCGTTCCGGATTTGAATTTTTTCAGGAACTCATCGTATCGCTTCGTTTCGACTGTTTTGACTTCTTCGTTGTTGTTCAGGATCACCATCACGGTCTCCTTTGCGTTATACCTGAAGTAGGTATAAATGCCATCACGGGGAATAAAGTGCCTGAATTTGCCTGATTGCACCACCTCCTTTGTTTTTCGCCAGTGAAGCAGGGTTTGCATGTAGTTGTACATGTCGTTTTCCTTGTCGGTGCGGCCTTTCGGCGTGAAGGCGTCGTGGGTGTCGCCTGCCCATCCGCCCGGGAAATCCCTGCGTTTAAACCCATCGCCGTCATATGCGCCGCCAGCCAGCAGGACCTCAGTTCCATAATATATTTCCGGGATGCCGCGTGTCGTGAGCACGAAGGCCATGGCCATTTTGAGTTTCCGCACATCATCCTTTTGGGTGTCGAGATACCTGGTTACATCGTGGTTTTCGGCGAAAACCACGAGGTTCGACGGGTTGGCATAGGAGAAATCCTGTGAAAGGACATCATACAGCCGGAGGATCCCGGTATTCCAGGACTCCGTTTCGTTAAACGCCTTGTTGAGCGCGTCGTACATGGGGAAGTCGAATACCGAAGGCAGCCATGAATTGTAATGATCTTTATTCAGGGCATCTTTTTGCCAGTAGGCAACCGAAGCAGGGTAACCCATCCAGCATTCTCCAACCATGTTAAATGCCGGGTATTCCTCCGCGATACGTTTGCCCCATTCTGCCGTCATCTCCTTGAATGAATAGGGATGGGTATCCTGCCGGATGCCATCCAGCCCGGCATATTCGATCCACCAGATGCTGTTCTGGATCAGGTAGTTTTTCACAAACGGATTGTGCTGGTTCAGGTCGGGCATGGTGGTGTCGAACCAGCCGCGCACGAACAGGTTGCTGTCGGCGGCCGAAGCATAGGGATCGGTTGAAGTCCCGGCACGGTAATTGGTCCGGGTAAATTCCGGCCATTCGTTTACCCAGTCGGGCGAGGGGAGGTCCTTCATCCACCAGTTTTCGCTGCCGCAATGGTTGAAAACCATGTCCATCACCAGTTTCATGCCCCGCTGGTGGATCGCGTCTCCAAGTTTCAGGTAATCATCGTTGGTGCCGAACCTGGGGTCGATCTTGTAATAATCGGTGATGGAATAGCCGTGATAGGAATATTTTGCCTGGTTGTTTTCAAGCAATGGTGTGATC
>CAIYQH010000345.1 GCA_903928285.1 uncultured Bacteroidales bacterium | reverse complement strand
ATACATTTTCATCATTTCGCAAATTAATAATTAAATAAGTGTTAAACTTCAACCTAAAACTCACCTCTACGAATACTATCAATCCTGCTATCAAGTAAAACCAGTAAATTGGTAATATCGCCCATCATAACAGCATCGAGGATATTGGCCTTCCCGTCGTCGAGGATCACCCTGGCAACAGTCTCCTCAAATAAATACTCAACTTTGATCTTTTGCATTTTTTCAGTTTCTTCATTCATTTCTCAAAAAACATCCTTTTTCTTTCTCCGTCCCCTCCTGCCCCTCCGGCCCCTCTCTCCCCCTCGCCTCCAAGGAGTGGGGGTCAGGGGGGTGAGGGTCCTTTTGGTCAGGGGGGTGAGGTCCCTTTTGGTCATGGGGTCATGGGAGTGAGGTCCCTTTTGGTCATGGGGGAGAGGTCTACTGACACTGCGGCGAAACCGCCCTGATCAGCTCGTCGTTCCACTCGTGGCCTTCGGCAAGCAGCTGCCGCAGTTTGATAAAGTCAACCTCCCGTTTGTCCTTCGGACCATCGTTGAATGCCCTGAAACCGGCCTTTCCTTCGGTCATCATGTTCAGGGCCAGCCAGTCGCGGTTGCTCTCCTTGTTCCTGTCCCAATGTTCGAGCTTGTGTTTTCTGAGCGAATTCAGCGTTTTGCTCAAACAGTTCGGCATCAGGTAGAGGAGTTTGGTGCAGAAGCGTTCAACGGCCTGGTCCAGCATGGCGAGATCCATTTCTCCCGATTTCATCAGTTCCTTGCCTTTGGCCAGATCTTCCCCGGTTTTCATTTTTCCGTAAACGATCTGGCCTTTGCTGTTGACCCATTGATCGGTGTAAACCAGCGGGTTTGGGATGAATTCCCCATTTACTCTAAGCGCAGGCACCACTTCGGTGACCAGTCCGCCGCGGATGGCTTCGTATGCCGACCACGGATCGCAGACCGTGCAGGAGAACATGGCGTTTTCGATGCCCACGAAAAGGGGCAGGAAATCGGTCGAGCCGCCGTCGGGGGCGCTGCCATGTTTCGGACCGGCCTGCCCGAACCGCGCGAAATCCTGGGCGATGGAGAAATCGCAGGCCATCCCGATCTCCTGGCCTCCGCCGATGCGCATGCCGTTTACGCGGCAAACAACCGGTTTGTCGTTCATCAGGATGGAGGAGACCATGTCGTTGAACAGGCGCATGTACTGCTTGTATTCCTGCGGATTGCCGGCATAATACTCGGCATATTCCTTCGTGTTGCCCCCGGTGCAAAAGGCTTTGTCGCCCACCCCGGTGAACACAACCGCCACCACGCTCCGGTCGTTGGAGGCCTCCCGCATGGCGAGAATCACCTCCTTCACGGCGCCGGTGGTATAGGAGTTATACTGCTGGGGATTATTCAGGATGATCCACGCGTTGAAAAGTCCTTCAACGGGATTCCCGCTCAAATCCCGGCAGGGACGCTTTTCAAACAGGATCTCGCTGTAGGTGTTTTCAGTAAGGTTGTGACTTGCTAACATGATATTTCATTTTAAGTATTTAAACATTCAGGTTATTATGGGGGGGAGGTCACGGCACCAGCACCGATCTTTTCTTGTAAACATGGTTCAACGTATTCCGGAAAACCTCGTTGATCGACGAAAGCGGGAAGGTCTCCACGAAATCATCGATCTTCAGTTTACCGGAGGCAATCAGGTCGACCACTTCGGGGTATAGTTCCGGCTTGCAGCCCCAGGTGCCGATCAGCTTGGCATCGAAGGCCATCAGGTTGCTCAGCCTCACTTCGGTGCGGTCGAGGGTAAACCCGACGATGGAGAGGGTGGAGGTGAAGGTGATCAGGTTGAATCCAAGCTCCTGCCCGGGTTTTGTTCCCGACACTTCAAAGATTTTCCAGCCGAAACGCGAAACGCCCAGCCCTTTGGCAATCTCCCTCACCTGTTCCTTTAT
>CAIYQH010000344.1 GCA_903928285.1 uncultured Bacteroidales bacterium | reverse complement strand
TGTCGTCGACAATGGCGCGGATCACATCCCTTACATCATAAGGCTGCATGGGATTGGTGGGGAAGATACTGTCGAGTTTATATTGTCGTGATTTCGGCGCTTTTTTCGGAAAAACCTCGGCCTTTTTCTCATTATTCCATGGAATGTAGCTTACCAACCGTTTAATCTGGTCGAAACACTCATTTTCGCTTTCGGCAAAGAAATGGGCATTCCCTGTAATTTCGGCATGAACCCTGGCGCCGCCAAGGTCTTCCATCGAAATCTCCTCGCCAAGAACGGTTTTGATAACTTCGGGACCGGTGATGAACATCTTGGAAATCTTATCGACCACGAATACAAAGTCGGTAAGGGCAGGGCTGTAAACGGCGCCTCCCGCACAGGGGCCCAGGATGACCGAAATCTGGGGAATCACGCCGGAAGCCTGGGTGTTGCGATAAAATATCTCGCCATAACCGGCCAGCGAATTAACCCCCTCCTGGATACGGGCGCCGCCCGAATCGTTGATCCCGATGAGGGGTACCTTCATCTTCATGGCATGGTCCATGATCTTGGTGATCTTCTTGGCATGCATCAACCCAAGGGAACCTCCTGCAACCGTAAAGTCCTGGGCGAAAATACATACAGGCCATGCGTTGATGGAGCCTGTTCCTGTGATGACACCATCGCCCGGCAAATATTTTTTATCCATGTCGAAATCCTGCCCGGCATGTTTGACAAAAAGATCATATTCGTGAAAAGAGTTGGGATCAAGAAGGGCGATAATCCGTTCGCGGGCAGTCATTTTCCCGAGGCCTTTTGCTTTTCAAGGGCCTGTTCACCACCCCCTTTAAAAGCTTCCTGCATCCTTCTCTTTAATTCCGTGGTTTTTGCTCTTAAACTCATATTTGTTCCGATTTTTACAAAGAGTGCAAAGATACGGCTAAACATATTAAATAACAAAAATGCAGGTCGCTAAAATATATCCTATGTTTAACCACCTAATTTTATGAGATATATGTTCCTTTCCAATGAATGATCATCCGGCCACAGGGGGCATCCCCGGGGACAGGAAACCTTGCAAGGGAGCCAGGGAGCAACAACCTTCAGCCAGCAAACAGGACTTCAAGGGTCAGTCACCAGAAAACAACCCCGTTAATCATGGCGATTTGTGATTAAGTAATCACATTGTGAATAAAATCCACCGACAGGCCATCACAAAAGCAGGGAATGTAACTTCCCGGCCTGCCTTTGACATTTATGGTTAAAACCGCCATTTGCTATGTTATTGTTATCGTATCGCATTACGCATATTAATACTCAGGGCCAGCATGTTAGGTTTTAACCTTAACATTAATTTTATGTAAATTCTGTGAAAATATTTGTGACAGTAAAAAATTATGAGTATCTTTGCTACTCAATTTCAGGAATGGCCGGTCAACTCTTCCCAGCAACAGCTTTTGCAGCAGGGACGGGTGAGTCCCGCAAAATGACAATTTATGGCAGATAGCATACCAGGCGACAATCTTTCGGAAGTAAAGCTTCAGGATCCGCTGTGGTATGCAGTTTACACCCGGTCCCGTTCGGAAAAGCGCCTGATGGAGTTGTTGTCGGCAAAAGGGATCGAAGCCTATGTTCCCCTGCATAAGGTAGTCCGCCAGTGGAGCGACAGGAAAAAGGTTGTCGAAGAGCCGCTCATCAGGTCATATTGCTTTGTCAAGGTAGAATCACCAGATTATTATGAAGTTCTGAACACGCCAGGGGCAGTTAGGTATGTCTGGTTTTCAGGCCGGCCTGCCACGATACCCGAACGACAGATCAACATCCTGAAATCAATTACCAATTCGGTGGTTGAAACCGAATCGTTACCCGACACCTTTCGCCCCGGAGCCCGGGTCAGGGTTAATGGCGGGCCGCTGAAGGGGCTTACGGGCGAATTGGTTACCATATCAAATAAGAAAAAGGTCATCCTCAGGC
>CAIYQH010000343.1 GCA_903928285.1 uncultured Bacteroidales bacterium | reverse complement strand
TTTTACACCAGCTTCAATTCCTTTGAAGTGGTGAACTTTGCAGTCCTGATTTATCCTAAAGGACCAGCAAATGAATCTACCCCCAATTATCCGTAAGACAATATTCCTGATTGCTGCAATTGCATCTCTTACCCCTTTTATTGAACCTCCTTTAGCCTTGTTTCTGGGGATTGTCTTAGCCCAGCTTATCGGGCATCCGTATGAAAAATACAACCACAAGGCTACCGGTTTGTTGTTAAAGATTTCAGTGGTTGGGTTGGGTTTTGGAATGAATGCCATTGAAGCGGCCCATGCCGGGAAGCAGGGGATTCTTTTTACGGTAGCTTCCATCAGTCTCACCTTTTTAATCGGCCTGGCTGCAGGGAAAGTGATGGCAGTCAACAAGAAAACTGCAATTCTCATTTCTACAGGCACCGCCATCTGTGGTGGTAGTGCAATTGCAGCAGTTGCTCCGGTTATCGGGGCCAAAGAAAATGAGATTTCGGTCTCTCTTGCAACAGTTTTCATCCTGAATTCAATTGCGTTGCTTGTTTTCCCGCCAATCGGGAATTGGTTCCATTTAAGCCAGTCCCAATTCGGGATGTGGGCAGCCATTGCAATTCATGATACCAGTTCGGTTGTTGGAGCGGCCCATAAATTCGGAGCACAAGCCTTGCAGATCGCCACCACAGTTAAATTAGAAAGAGCGCTATGGATCATCCCGGTTTCATTTATCATGGCACTGGCGTTTAAAAGCAGCAAGAACAAAATTAAGATCCCCTGGTTTATTTTCTTTTTTGTCGTTGCGATGTTTCTCAACACGTTCCTTCCCCAAATTCACCAGCTTGATCAGATGATTGTTTTTGCAGCAAAAAGGGGCCTGACTCTCACTCTGTTTCTTATAGGAGCAGGCCTTACCCGGAATGCATTGAAAACCGTAAGTCTCCGGCCAATGGTGCTTGGTGTGCTCTTATGGGTAATGATCTCAGTGAGTTCGTTGATTGTCATTATAAACATGATCAGGTAATTTATCCGGTTCGCCAACACTTCTATAACGTATCAACAGAATTATTTACTGATCTTTGAATTGATTTTGAATTTAATTCTATAACACGAACAAACAATGGAAACTACAACAGCATTAATACTTATACTCATCGGACTGATGGCCGGAGTTTTCGGCGGAATCTTCGGGATTGGTGGTGCCATCATCATGATTCCCGCCATGGTATATTTCCTGGGTGTTGACCAGCATACAGCCCAGGGGACCAGCCTGGCTGTGATGTTGCCTCCCATCGGGCTGTTTGCAGCGTATAATTACTATAAAGCCGGCCAGGTGAATTTATGGTATGCCGTAATTATTGCCGTTTCCTTTATGATTGGCGGATACTTTGGATCAAAGATAGCTTTGAATCTACCGGAACATATCATGAAAAAAGTCTTTGGAATTTTCCTGATTATCATGGCATTAAGGCTGATTTTCACCAAGCAGGCGGGAGTGCCTGAGTAGTTGTTCAATGGCAATTTCCATAGTATGAAAATAGTTGGTTTATAATGAAATCATTGCTATTTTTGAAGTGATAACCGAACAATCCACCCAACCATAATTTAACCTCATCCGGATGAAAAAAATAGTCGTTCTCGGGGCTGGCATTGCCGGCCATACCACATCCTTACTGTTAAAGCATAAGCTCGGCAGGAATCACCAGGTGATCGTGGTCAGTCCGCATGATAAGTATCAGTGGATCCCGTCAAACATCTGGGTGGGAATTGGTCAGATGACCGGCAAACAGGTGTCTTTCCCGCTTGAACCGGTGTATCGCAAGAAAGGAATTGAGTTTATCCAGGGAAAAGCAACCGCCATTCATCCTGAAGGTGAGACCGGCAACAACGTGCCATACGTCGAGTTTGAATATACAAATGCAGATAAGGCAGGGCAGTCAGGGAGAGTCGAATACGATTTCCTGGTGAATGCAACGGGCCCGAAGCTAAACTTTGCAGCCACAGAAGGGTTGGGTCCAAAAGGCTTTACCAATTCCGTATGCACCTATCCGCATGCTGAAGAGGCATGGGTGAATCTTCAAAAATCCCTGGATAAAATGGCAAAGGGAGAAAAGCAGCGTTTCCTGATCGGAACCGGGCATCCAACAGCCACTTGCCAGGGGGCAGCTTTTGAATATGCACTGAATGTTGCCTTTGAAATATCAAAG
>CAIYQH010000342.1 GCA_903928285.1 uncultured Bacteroidales bacterium | reverse complement strand
TGCTGGAGACCGTTAAAAAGCTGGGATGGGGTCCCGACGTGGTACATTGCCACGGCTGGATAACCAGTCTGGTGCCGATTTATATTAAAAAAGCCTATTGCGACAACCCGCTTTTCAGCGACACCAAAGTCATCTATTCTATTTACGATGATGATTTTGAAGAGCCTATGCATAAGGACTTTGCGAATAAAATCAAACTCGAAGGGATCAATACCAAAGATCTCAAACACTATAAGGGTGCGAACTACGTTAGTGTTATAAAGGCAGCCATTGACTTTTCGGACGGGGTGATCATCGGTTCCCCCAAAGTGAATCCCGAACTGGTCAGCTACCTGAAGGAAACCGACAAACCATACCTCGAATATCAGCCCATGGACCGTTACGTGGATGCCTATAATGATTTTTATGAAGAGGTCATGGTAAATGATCATGTAATCGTGGATTAACTGAAATTAATACAAATCTATTGAACCCGATCCTTACCAAACTTCCGGCTACTCTATTGACGGGCATCTTGCTCGTCCTGGTTTTATTCTCCTGTAAAAAAGATCCTTACGAAGTCGGCATCGCCCTGTTGCCTTCAACCGACACACTCAATATCAAGGTGACTGATACCTGTACTGTGCAGGCCTTTTCCATCAGACAGGACACCATCCGATCGGATAAATCGACCCTGCTTACCCTTGGATCGATGCTGGATCCTGTGTTCGGGAGGTTAACAGCCAGTCTCTATAGCCAGGTACTGCTTTCTTCGGAAGGGGTTGATTTCGGGAAATCACCGACGCTTGACTCGCTGGTACTGATGCTGGAATACAGCAACCATTACGGCGACACCCTTGCCCGGCAAAATGTAAAAGTATATGAGCTGAGCGACGACCTTCACTATGACAGTATCTATTATACCAACAAGACCCTGGCCACCTATCCCACCCTGCTCGCCGACCAGGATTTCACCCCCAGGCCCGCCGACAGTGTAAAGGTGTACCGTACAAAATTGGCGCCGCATCTTCGCATCAACCTTAGTAAACTCACCAATTACCTTGGGAACAAGATCCTGCAGGCTCCGGCAGCCTCCCTGGCAACCAATACCGCCTTCCTTGCCTTTATGAAGGGGCTCTATATCAAATCCACGCCCGCCAACAGCCACAGCGCCATTCTTAATTTCAGCATCACCTCCGGGTTGTCAAAGATGGTGGTCTATTACCATAATCAAACCGATCCTAAAAACGATTCACTGAACTTCGATATCCCGATCAACGCTAGTTGCGGCCGTTTTACCCATGTTGACCACAACAGTTACCTGGAGGCCAGCACCGATCTGAAACAACAGATTATAAACCGCGACTCGGCACAGGGCACCCGGCAGTTATTCCTGCAGGGGATGGCCGGTGTGAAGGTCAAGGTCAAGTTCCCGTTCATGAAAAACCTGGGAAAAGGCAAAAAGATTGCCATCAACGAAGCCATGCTGGAGATTACCAATGCACAGAGCGATACCACCTTTGCCCCGCCCACTTCGCTATTGCTCCTGCGGCAGGACAGCGTTGGCAGGATCGCCAATATGATCGACCTGAATGAAGGTACCGGTTATTTCGGCGGGACTTACAACCCCACTGCACGAACCTACCGTTTCCGGATCACGCAGCATATGCAGAAGATTATTCAAAACGCATACTCCACCCATTTTGATGTATATCTGGTTGTCGATAATCCGATTGCCAGTATCCTTTCTCCGAACCGGATCATGCTTAACGGAACCGATAAGCAATTCGGAACCAGCCGGTTCCGCCTGAAAGTTACCTATACAATTTTACATTAGTTTGATTTACCCTTGGTTTTTCCCGGAAGAAAACGGTTGATCTTTTTACAAAATCTTCCGGTAATTTACGTCAGAAACAATGTTAAAACGACCTGCTTATGTGTGGAATAGTTGCCTATATCGGACCCCGTGAAGCGTATCCCATCCTGATCAAGGGGTTGCACCGTCTGGAATATCGCGGATATGACAGCGCAGGCATATGCCTGTTAAATGACGATATCCGGATTTTCAAGTGCAAAGGCCGGGTGGCCGACCTCGAGAAATTCGTCGAAGGGGAAAATATTTCAGGTACCATCGGCATGGCACACACCCGCTGGGCCACCCATGGCGAACCCAACACCATCAACGCCCATCCTCACTTTTCACAGAATAAAACCATTGCCCTGATCCATAACGGCATCATCGAAAATTATGCCGTATTACGCAGCGAACTGAAGAACCGCGGTTATTCGTTCAACAGTGACACCGACACCGAGGTGCTGGTTCACCTGATCGAAGATATCATGAATAACGAAACTGTGTCGGTTGAAGAGGCGGTGCGTATTGCCCTCAACCAGGTGATCGGCGCCTATGCCATTGTCATCCTGGCAAAGGATTTCCCTAACAAGATCATTGCGGCGCGCAAAGGCAGTCCCATGGTGATCGGCATTGGCGAAGGCGAATTTTTTGTTGCTTCGGATGCCACACCTATTATCGAATACACCGACAATGTGGTTTATCTGAATGATGAGGAGATTGCCATTATTGAACGGGATCATGAATTAAAGATCAAAACGATAAGAAACCAGGATCACACCCCCTATATTCAGAAACTCGCCATGAGCCTGAATGAGATCGAAAAGGGCGGATTCGCCCATTTCATGCTGAAGGAGATCTACGAACAACCCCGTTCGATCTACGATTCGATGCGCGGCCGTTTGCATGTCGACCAGGGCATCGTAACCCTCGGAGGCATCCGTGATTACGGGCAGAAGCTGATGAATGCCAAGCGGATCATCATCACCGCCTGCGGCACTTCGTGGCATGCCGGACTGGTGGGCGAATACCTGATTGAGGATTGTGCCCGGATCCCCGTGGAGGTCGAATACTCGTCGGAGTTCCGCTACCGCAATCCTGTGTTATCGGAAGACGATGTGGTGATTGCCATCTCCCAGTCGGGTGAAACTGCCGACACCCTGGCCGCCATCGACCTGGCGAAGGCAAAAGGCGCTACGGTACTGGGTATCTGCAACGTCGTTGGCTCCTCCATCGCGCGGGCTACCCATGCAGGCATTTACACCCACGCGGGACCCGAAATCGGGGTTGCCTCCACCACGGCCTTTACCGCGCAGGTTGCGGTGCTTACCCTGCTCGGGTTGCTCATCGCCCAGAAAAAGGGGACAATCCCCGAGTCCCATTTCCAGAAGCTGCTGCTCGAACTCGATACCATCCCTGCAAAGGTCACCAGGATCCTCAAGCTGAATGAAAAGATCAAGGAGATTGCCATGATCTACAAAGATGTGAAGAACTCCCTTTACCTCGGGCGGGGTTACAACTTCCCCGTAGCCTTAGAGGGGGCCCTGAAGTTGAAGGAGATCTCCTATATCCATGCCGAGGGTTACCCTGCCGCCGAGATGAAACACGGCCCCATCGCCCTGATCGACGAGCATATGCCGGTGGTGTTTATTGCCACCCGGCGAGGTATCTACGAAAAGGTGATCACCAACATCGAGGAGGTCAAGGCGCGCAAGGGCAAGATCATCGCCATCATCACCGAAGGCGACGAGTCGGTCAAACAGCTTGCCGACCATTACATAGAGATTCCCGACACCGAGGAGATGCTGATCCCGCTGCTGGCAACCATCCCGCTCCAGCTCCTCTCCTACCACATCGCCGTGATGCGCAACTGCAACGTCGACCAGCCAAGAAACCTTGCGAAGTCGGTGACCGTGGAGTAGTATGGAAGGGTAGTAATTTGGTCGGATTGATTGACAAGGGTTTCCTGAGGTTTTGGTATAAGATACTTGTCCGACTTTCCATTTTTGACCCCATTTCCAAGTTGAAATACGGGTAGTTTGAAGTGGATT
>CAIYQH010000341.1 GCA_903928285.1 uncultured Bacteroidales bacterium | reverse complement strand
CCTTCATCATCGGGTAGGCCACGTTTTTAAGAAATTCTTTATCCAGCGTAAATTCATAGTGATCGTAAAGTGGGAAGGTCATCCAGGAGCCGTCGAGCGGAGTGATTCCCCAAACGCCGTCCATCACACCGGTGACCCCGAACGGATCGGTGAGATGATGCATGGTCCAGCCCCGGGCATTGTACATCTCTCTGGCCGTAACTGCTCCGGGAACAGCTAGTTGACTCATGAAGCCTGCCAGAGGAGCGACAGTTTCAGGCAGGTTGCCGGTCTCGGCGGGCCAGTAATTCATCTGCAGGTTGATATTGGTGTGGAAATCTGCGTTCCAGGGTGCATCGTACAAATCGTTCCATATGCCCTGCAAATTAGCCGGCAATCGGCCCGGGGTTCTGGAAGAGTTCATCAGCAGGTATCGGCCATACTGATAGTACAGGGCGATGAGTCCGTTGTCGTTCTTTCCCTCTTTCATCCGGTTCAGGCGTTCATCGGTGGCAAGATTACCCAACAGATCGGGTCCCAGCGAAAATTGGACGCGGTCGATAAGGAGCGAGTGGTCCTTGATATGGGTTGCTTTTAATTCGTCTGCAGTATATTTTGAAGCCTTTGCAAGGATCTGGTTACAGGTGGCCATAGGATCGATGGATGAATCAGTATTCAGAGACTCCATCTTGTAATCGGTCGCTCCGGTAATGAGCAGGACGATCTTTTTAACGGACTGAAGTTTAAAGCCTGTTGATTTATCTGAGGAGAAGGCCAAAGCAGCACCATCCGCCGATAGGATTTTCATCGCAGTCGCATAACGCATGTGCTTCCCGGCCGGACCTTTTAAAGGAAGTTCGGCATCGATAATTTGTCCTGTGTAGAAGGCCATCCCGTTTTCGTTCTTATAATTATTGGTGCAGAAGGGGGTGGTGGGGGTCGACTTCTTCCTCTTGTCCTTATTTTCGTTGGCATTGTCATATTCGCGGGAAAGCTGCAGCTCAGCGCTGAAGGCTTTTTGAGCTGTCAGGCTGACAACCATGATGTCCTGCGGGGCAGAGGAATAAACTTCCTGAACAATGGTGTTTCCATCTATGCTGAATGTAGTAGACGCAATACCGGTGTGTAGATTCAGTGACCGTTTGTATGCCGTTGGCTCACCTTTCCAATTATAGTTAATAAACAGATTACCAAGAGGTTGATAAGAGCGAATCTGCGGAGGGGTTCCCACCATATATTTGTTGGAGAGATCCAGGGCTTTCTGAAATTCCTGGTTGAAAACGGCCTGCTGAATCTCTTTAAGGTGATCTTTCGAACCCGGATTATTGTTGTTTATTTTCGTGCCGGCCCAGACGCTCTCCTCGTTGAGCTGAATATTTTCTTTCTTGAAATCGCCGTAAACCATCGCACCAATGCGACCGTTACCAACGGGAAGCGCATCCGTCCAGGTTTGGGCTGGTTTTTTATACCACAACTCCATAGTATTGGTTTGCGCGAATAGGTTGAAGGAGCCTAAAATAAAGGTACCGATAATTAATTTTTTCATTTGGCAAGGTTTGTTTTGTATTTTTCCATAATTGGCCGGCCGATTTCGACCCCATCCACGTTGAAAAGGAAATCTTTGGGCAACGAAAGCGGATTGTAGTAATCCAGTCGTTTTTTGTTGACCAGGTCTGCTTTGACACCCAATTTGCCGGATGGGGTATTGACCGAAATATCCGCTATTCCGTCCTTCACATCGGTCTTAACCGCAGCCTCTAAAACGCTTTTCCTGAATTTGGCAAAATCGGAAGCCGTCTTGATCCCTTCCTGCACCCTCCACCACATCGCGATAACTGCCTTTCCATTACCAGGATGTTGAAGGGTCAGGCGCAGTCCGGCGTTGTGCTT
>CAIYQH010000340.1 GCA_903928285.1 uncultured Bacteroidales bacterium | reverse complement strand
TTCGATATATTTTTCAATCAGGAATTCGTTCAGGCTGACCACCACATCCGGGAAAACATGCTGCATCAGGTTTACCTCCTTTTTGATCGCTGCGAGCGCGGCAGGCCATGCTGATGCATGGTGAACCGCATGGATGCCGATACTTGCAAAACCTCTCACAGGCTTGATCACAAAAGGGATCTCCAGCGCGGAGATATCGATTTCATCGAGTTCGTCAAGGGTATGGGTATGAAACCACATATGCGGGTTGAGCCGGGAGAATATTTCCCGGAGTTTCGATTTATCCTTGAAGAAATTGACATTGCCTGTCACGGCAAGTTCCGGCGCATATTGGTTCAGCAGTTCGGCAGCGTTTTCCGAATTGCTGTATAACAGCCGGACTTCGCCCGATTTGAGCGACGCAAAAAAGGGTCCGGTTTCAACCAGGTTCATCTCACCGGCCCGGGCAAGACTCCTGGAAAAGGCTGTTGCCAGCACGGGCACCTGCAACCTGACGACGGTTTGCTGGAGGAAATCGGAAACATAGGGTTTTTCGAGTATGATCATCGTGGTTGAAGGATACCGGTTCCTGCCGGAGTTACAGCCTGATCCGGGCTGCGTGGATCAGGAAAGGAACGCAAGTATAAGCAATTTTTCAGATCACGCAACGTGTTATTACCGTTTGATGTTTACAGGCAGGACAATTCGACATTTGATACTTTTTGCGTGCCCGTATTTCCCCGTATTGTTTAAAGAGATATCTTTACAACATTATGAAAATCATGAGATACAGCAGCTACCCGTTGACCTTCATCCTGATCGCCCTGTTACTGGTTGGAATGTCGTGTAAAAGCGGGAAAAAGGGAAGATCGGGCAACCATGGCGACAGCCACCTGCGCGGGGTTGTCAACCACAGGAGCAACCTGCCTTTCGACAGCAACCTTGTGGCTGTTTTCTACCACACCTATCCTGGCCTGGGCAAATACAGGAAGGAGGTGGCGTTGGTTTACAGGCAGCACCACTTTAACCAGATATGGTATGATGGCAAGGGGCTGGTTGAGTTCAGTCAGACCCTCTGCAGCAAGGTGAGGGAGCTGACAACAGAAGGGGTGTCCTCAACATTCCCATACCCGGATAAGGTCGCGGGAATTTGTGATAATGATGTGGAGAACAGGCTCACGGCAACCGAAACGGACCTGATGCTGACCAATCTTTACCTTTTCTATGCCGAGAAGGTGTACAAGGGGGTGAGCGATTCAACCACCACCACCCTGGGCTGGCTGCTCCCGCGCAAGCAGGTCTCCTACAAGGCCGTGCTTGATTCGGTAATGTCGGATCCCGACCTGATCGAACGGAACGACAGTGTCCTCTTCAGCCAGTATTACAGGCTGCGGGATTTTTTAAAACGCTACAGGGCTATCGAACAAAAGGGCGGGTGGAACCAGATTGACCTCGATCCCAAACTGAAAGCCTATAAGCCCGGGGATTCGGCGCATACCATCCTGCAGATCAGGGAAAGGTTGTTCATCATGGGCGACATCAGCCAGAATAACGGCAGCGCCAGGTACGATGCTGAATTGGCCGATGGGGTAAAAAAATACCAGTTACGCAACGGATATAATCCCGGCAAACTGATCGTACCGAAATTAATCTGGGAGATGAATGTGCCTATTGCGGAACGGATAAAAAGGATCATCGTCAACATGGAACGCTGCCGGTGGATCTCCCCTGAAATTGCCAGGACAAAAACCTATATCGTGGTGAATATTCCCTCGTTCAGGCTTAACCTGATGCGCAATGGCAAAAGCGAACTTGAATCGGCAGTGGTCACCGGGGCGAATCTGACGAAAACCGTCATTTTCAGCAGGACCATGAGGTATATTGTATTCAGCCCATACTGGAACCTGCCGCAGAGCATCATCAACAAGGAGGTTAAACCCGGGATGGCAAAACATAAAAATTACCTGGAGACGCACAACATGGAATGGAACAACGGGCAGGTGCGGCAGAAACCAGGCAAAAACAACTCCCTTGGACTGGTTAAGTTCATCTTTCCGAATGCCGACGACATCTATATGCACGATACCCCGGCAAAGAGCCTGTTTGCAAGGGAAAGCAGGGCATTCAGCCATGGCTGCATCCGCGTGGCAAAGCCAAGGGAGCTGGCGATTGACATCCTGAAAGACGATCCTGCCTGGACCCCTGCAAAGATAGATGCTGCCATGCATGCCGGCAAAGAAACCACCTGCGTGCTGAAAAGCAGGATCCCGGTATATATTGGCTATTTCACGGCATGGGTTGATCAGCAGGGGGTGATAAACTTCTATAACGATGTTTACCAGCGGGATGAGCGGCTGGCACAGCTGCTGTTTGACGAAAAGTGAGGGTAAAAATTACATGATCACGTCGATACATTTGTAAAACCGTCCTCGATACCCTTCTGTATCGAGGTCGCTGATGGTAATGCTGTGCGCCTTGCCCGAAGAGGCATGAATGAACCGCGACTTCATCCCGTTGGCTTCACAAACGATGGCTACATGACCGATATGGCCTTTGTCCTTGAAACCATAAAAAACCAGCACATCGCCAACCTTGAACTCTTCCGGTTTCAGGGCAGCGCCAAGTTTTTTGAATTCACGGGAACTCCGGGGGAGAGCCACGCAAAAATGGCGGAAAACAAAGTTTACAAACCCTGAACAGTCAAACCCTTTTTTGGGATCTGAGCCTGCCCTGCGGTAAGGGATGCCGATGTACTGTTTAGCAAAAGTGATCAGTTCGGCCCTGTCAATAGACTTACCCGTAACGGCTTTTCGGGCTGACGGCGTCTCCTGCGCCTTCATAACGAATGAGAGCAGGAGAAACAGGGCAATCAGCGGAACACTTTTGAACATAGGCTATGGGTTGTTTCTGCAAAGATACGAAACTTACTGATACAGAAGAGCGCGGATATCCCGCCGTTGTTGGTGGAATCTGTAAAAGTCAGTGTATCGCATATATGCGTACCTTTGCGACATGCGAAAATATCTCCTCATTCTTCTGGCATTCCTGGCGCCGGTCATGAACAGGGCGGGCTCCGGCAAGCCGTTTACGGCAGCGGATGATCAGCATACCCTCTTTGCAGCGATGAACCTGGCTGCCAGGGGCCTCTCGGGCGAGGTGTTTGAGCTTGCCCTGAAGGGGCTCAGGAAACTTGAGCAGAGCGGAAGGCTTACAAATCCCGGGATACTGACCATCGTCGATTTTTCCCAGTCAAGTAAAAACAAGCGGCTTTATGTCATCGACCTGATACACAAAACCCTGTTATTCAATACCTATGTAGCACATGGCAGGAACACCGGCGAAGAGTTTGCGACACGTTTTTCGAATGTGACAGGCTCCTGTAAGAGCAGTCTTGGCTTTTTTGTAACGAAGGGGAAGATCCTGGGCGCGAGCGTAGGCTTGTCGCTCATCCTGGATGGCATGGAGAAGGGGATTAACGACAATGCCCTCCGTCGTGAAATCATCGTTCATGGCGCCGCCTATGCCACCGAGAATTTCATCCGGAAAACCGGCAGGCTTGGAAGAAGTTTCGGCTGCCCGTCGCTGCCGCCGGATCTGATCAAACCTGTTGTCGAGGCCATCAAGGGAGGCACCTGCCTGTTTATATACCACAAGGACGACCTCTATATCAGCCATTCCGCCCTGCTGAATTAACCTGCAAAGCTGCCCCGGCCTATTGCCTTTATGCTAACTTTGTATTGCATAACTGAATTTCCTGCAAAAGGAAATGAATCTTAGGAAGAAACCTGACAATGGAGCATGCAGTTTAACCCATTGCATCCCCTGTCAGAAAATGAAATTGCTTTAAAAAAAACTGATGGAATATATTCGATTTGGCAATACAGGAATGAAGGTATCGAGGTTATGCCTTGGTACCATGACCTATGGCAAACCCACGGAGCGCTGGCCCTGGGCCTTGACGGAGGAGCAGGGCCGGCCCTTTATCCAAAAGGCGCTGGAGCTGGGGATCAACTTTTTTGATTCGGCCGATATGTACTCCCTGGGGGCCAGCGAAGAGGTGCTTGGCAGGGCGCTCCGCGATTTTGCCCGGCGCGACGAGGTGGTGATCGCCACCAAGGTATTTCATGCGATGAGCCCGGCGCCCAATGACCGCGGACTTTCCCGCAAGCACATCATGAGTTCCGTGGATGGCAGTTTGCGGCGGTTGCAGACCGACTACATCGATCTTTACCAGATCCACCGCTGGGATTATGAAACCCCTGTTGAGGAGACCATGGAGGCGCTTCACGATATCGTAAAGGCAGGCAAAGTCAGGTATATCGGCGCCTCCTCGATGTACAGCTGGCAATTTGCCAAGGCGCTCTTCACCTCCGATCTGCACGGCTGGACCCGCTTTGTCTCGATGCAACCCCATTACAACCTGCTCTACCGGGAAGAGGAGCGGGAGATGATCCCCCTGTGCCGGGATCAGAAAATTGCCATCATCCCATGGTCACCCCTTGCCCGGGGATTGCTGACCGGAAAACGGTCGAAGGAACGGAATGAGACCATCCGTGCACGGACAGACGAATTTGGTAAAATGCTCTATGCCGCCGATTCAGACTTCGATATCGTGGACCGTCTTTCAGAAATAGCGGTGCAAAGGGGGTTGCCCGATGCACAGGTTGCCCTGGCCTGGATGCTGGGGAAACCAGCCATCACCGCGCCGATCATCGGGGCAAGCAAACCGGGGCACCTCGAAGATGCGGTTGCCGCCCTGTCGGTCAAACTGACCCCTGAAGAAATCACGCGGCTGGAGGAGCTTTATGTGCCCCACCGTGTGCTGGGCCACGGCTGACAGGATAAGTCACATGCTGAATCCGGATACCATGGAACCTGAAAACCCTGTAAACGGGCCAACCTTGGCGCCGGTTATTCGTGCATCTGTATCGTCACGATGGTGAGGGGTTTCGAATGAACGAACTTCAGCTTGTCGAAGGAGGGCATTCCCGAAAAGAGGCTCAGTTTCCAGTTGTTGGTATACCCCATGGGTTCGGAGGGCATGCCCCATTTGTGGTCAACCACCCCGTTGCCGTTGATGTCGTGAACGATGATGGCTGCATATTCGCCGCAAGGGATATTTTCGAGGGTAAGTACCGCCTCCTTATTGACGATTTCAGCCTTCAGATGCCGGCCCGGTTTCTTGGGGACCTTGTCGTCTTTGCTGTAGAAGAGGATCAGGGCCTGTCCCAAGTTTTTCTCAAACCCGGTGATATGGAAGGTAAGGCTGCCTGCAGGCTTGTCAGTCTGGGCATGAAGGTTCAACCCGGCCAGGGAGATCATCAGGATGAGACTCATTAATAACTTCATCATGTTATGTTTTTTGCTTGTGCGACGGATCTCTTCAGCGGGGGTTTGTCAATCTGCTATTAAACAACAGCTAACGCAGCATTCAGGTTTTTATTAGCGGATTTGACCTGAATAATGTCGACTGTTCCATAATTTTTATCCCTCTGAACGAGATCTCTTTTCTCCATTCATGTTAAAAAACCCTGTAATTTTACCAAAGTTAGCACGTTTGCATGCTATATCAGTAGTTCACCATTTAACTTCAACTCTTATGGCAAAAACAACCACATATCTCAATTTTTCAAGAAACACCGAAGAGGCTTTCCTCTTCTACAAATCAGTTTTCGGCGGGGAGTTCAGCGGCGGCGGTATCGCCCGGCTGGGCGACATCCCTGTTATGGAGGGTGGCCCGCAGATCGCGGAGGCGGATAAGCACCTGATCATGCACATCGAATTGCCAATCACAGGCGGGCACCTGCTCATGGGAACCGATGCCCCTGAGAGCATGGGATTCAACGTGATCCAGGGAAATAATGTCCATCTCTGCCTGGATCCCGACACCCGGGAGGAGACCAAAAAGCTGTTCGACGCCCTCTCGGCCGGCGGCACTGTCACTATGGAGCTGGCGGTGATGTTCTGGGGAGCCTACTATGGAACCTGTACCGACAAATTCGGCATACACTGGATGTTCAATTGCACAGAAAAACCGTCCGAATAATCCGGTCTATGAACGAGCTACTCGAAATAAAAACAGCCATTCAGGCCGGCAAACCGGTTTCTGTGGTTTTTGAAGCCATCGCCAACCCACAGCAGATGTCGGATTATTTTATCGCCTACGGCTCCGGGAGGCTGGAGGAGGGTAAAACGATCCAATGGCGCTTTCCCGAATTTGACATGGAATTCCCCATCCGCGTCGGGAAGATCATCCCCGACAGTTACCTCTCCTATTGGTGGACGAACGACGGGGTGGAGACCCTGGTGGAGATCACCCTTACCCCTGCGGCGGCGGGGTCAACCGTGGTGACGGTCACCGAGAAGAGCCGGAACAATGATGAGGACGGCCGCCGGTGGCTTATGCAAAATACCGAAGGGTGGGCCAACTTCCTGGCCTGCCTGAAAGCCTGGCTTGAATATGGTATCAATTTAAGGAACGGGGCCTTTGATTTTCTGAAAAGCTAAAGGAGAACTGCTCCATATCCTTCGACATCCTTGCGGAACTTTTCCAGGTTTACGATACCGTCCCTTGCTGATGCTACTACCTGATCTCCTCTGTTTTCCCGATAATGCGCAGCAGCGCTTCGCTCAGCTTTGTTTCGGGGGTGATGATGTTGTAGCCGCCCCAGAAATCGTCGTTGCGGAGGTTGGGCTGGTCTGAAAAGACCACGCCGGGCCTGAGGATCTCCTGTTTCGGGAATTTTACCACCGCCGTGGTATCGATATGGCAGGTGGCCAGTTCGAGGAAGGTGCTGAAATGGTCGGAGGAGAGGTGGTTCTTCAGCCGGGTGCTCACCTGTATGTCACAACGGGCATGGCTTAGGTAGTACCTGCCGTTGAAGGGCATGTAGCTGACCGAATAGGTGATCTTTTTGAATTTAACATTCAGCCTGTGGCTTTTCTTCAGCACGAGCGCGTCGGCAGCCATATCGAGGAACCCGGGGTTGATTTCGAATTCGGCGCCGAGGATGGCAAAATGTTCCTTCTCAATATAGAGCGTTCCCTTGTACAACGCCTCTTTCACCCCGGCATTCTGGACAAAGGTGATGGCATAGGCATCCCTGGCATTGAAGGAGACAAGGTCGGAATACTTCCAGGTGTATTCGACAGGTGGCGTGCGGTCGAGAAAGCCGGGGACGCATTTTACGATATCCAGCTGCAGGGCTGACTGCACGCCGTCCATCAGCTTCAGGAAAACGGTGTCGTTTGGATCGGAACTGCGGATCTTTCTCGATTTCAGCAGCTTTACCTGGTCGCAGGATTCTCCCACATCATAGGGGGATTTATACACCTTAAACACCGCTTCCGAATAGCTGGTATATTGGTTATTCTTCTGCACCCCCTCGCGGTAAAAGGTGGTGAGGTAAACAGGGTTCACCGCGTAGTTCGTCTTCCGTTGTTCCATGGCCTTTTCGAGGATCACCCCGGGGTCGATATACCGGATGATCACCTCCTGGATGGAGATGACCCTGCGGTCGAGCCAGACATCGGCCGGCTGGTCGTTTAACAGCTGTACCGGGATCTGCTGGCTCAAATATCCAAGGTGCGAAACAACCAGGGAGGTGCCGGCCAGGGAGGCAGGAATCTTAAGCGAAAAAAAACCATCGCTGTTGGTGATGGTTCCCAGGTTCTCCTCCACGATCCCGACTGTGGCATAGGGTATGGCCGTCTTGTTCTCCCTGTCGAAAATATGACCCCGTAAGACAATAAACCGGGTGATCTCCGTTCCGGGAATTTCCTGTTGGATTTTGCCCGGCGGACTTGTCTCTTTCTTCGTTTTATAAATCAGGATATGCTTTCCGACCACTTTATAGGCGAGCAGGGGATTCGCGAGGATGTTATCCAGTACTTTGGCCAGGGGCTTGCGATCGGCCTGCAGTTTGACCCGCCTGTCGCTTTCGAGGGTTTCGCTGTCGTAGAGAAACAGGCAGTCGGCTTGTTGTGATATCAGGTTCAGGGCCTGGTAGAGCGTGGTGTTTTGTTTCGGGATGGTAACGCTTTTTTCAAGCAGGGAGACTTGTCCTGATGCAGCCGGAGCCCAAAACAAGAAAAGACCTGCAAGAATCAGGCAGGCTCCGCGAAGGTGACGGACATCAGTGATCCTGCAAAACTCAATTTGGTTTTGCCTCTTCCCTGATTTCGGTAAATACGACAGTCCCATGGATCGTTTGGCTTTTCAGGTTAAGGGTCATACAGATAAGTTCGGTCATGGTGGCGGCGGTTTCATGATCAAACATAACGGTAAGCTTATGGTTGCCGGTTGCCGGATCGGCCACCACAAAGTTAGTGCTGAAATTCCGGTTCAGCACATCCAGGATATGCCGGAGTGGCTCATCCTTGAACTGCATCCGCTGCTGATACCATGCCGGGCCGGGGTCATGTTTCGACTTCACCAGGTTGTTCCGCAGGGTGGAGACTTTTTCACCGGCTGATACCAGCAGGTAGTTTGAAGGATCCGACTTCAGGGACACCTTTACTCTTCCACGGTCAACCGAGAGTTCGAAGCCATCACCCTGCTCGGTTTTTACGTTGAAGGCAGTGCCCAGGACCTCTATCAGCGCCCTGTCCGTTTCAATGACAAAGGGGCGGGAGGGGTTGGAAGCGACGTCGAAAAAAGCTTCGCCCTGCAGGACAACATGGCGCGACTGCGACCCGAACTCCTGCGGAAAGGAGAACGATGAATGATGCGCAATATAGATCACTGATCCGTCGGCAAGGGTTTTAACCAGGGTATTCTCCCCGGCGCCGGTATCGACCCGGACCATCTCAACAGCCCTCTTATGGTACATCATCCAATAGGTCACTGCTCCTGAAACCAGCAGGATCAGCAGAACGGCGGCGATTTTCAACTGGGCATTCATAAACAGGGGTTTTACCTCCTGCTGCGCCGGGATCAGCTGTTCGTTGTGCAGACGGCGGCTGAGTTTATCCCAGGCCTTGCGGGTGTCGGGTGATGTTACTCCCTGGTACCCCTTCATGGCCGACCACTGTTTCTTTACATGTTCCATGTCTGCACGTCCCTCTTCCGAGACGGTAAGTTCCGCTTCAAAGACCGCCGATTCCGCCCCTGTCATCTCGCCGCTCAGGTATTTCGCAACCCTTCCGGCATCCTGCCTGTTACTTTTTTCCTTATTCATGATACTCCTTCGCTGATATATGCTTTCAATGATTTCCTGAACAGCTGCAGCGCCCTGCCCATTTCAGCCTCCACGGTCTTCACTGAGACGGAGAGCTGGATGGCAATTTCGCGGTATTTCATCCCTTCAAACCTGTTCATCCGGAAGATACGGGAGCAGCGTTCGGGCATCTGTTCCAGGGTTTCGTTGATAATTTTTCCAAGGTCTTTCATCTCCATATCGTTTTGCTCCTTTTCCTGCAGCAGTTCCCTTGATTCACGGACAACATGTTCCGCATAGTCTTTCCTGACTGCCAGGTGTTCGAGGTAATGGAGTGCATTGTTACGGATGGCGCGGTGCAAGTACCCATTCAGGGATAACTTCAGGCTGAAGCGCTCCCTGTTTTTCCAGAGTTGGTAGAAGAACTCCTGTACCACATCTTCCGCCATATCCATATCCTTCAGAATTTTATCCGCATTGTGGCACAAAGGGCCGTAATATTTCGTGAAAAGCCGTTCAAACTCCCTGATGTCGCCACCCTGTATCTTCTTCTGGATATGGAAATCGGCAAGGTTCATAGGGCGATGTATCCTATTTCTGCATGCTTTTCGAAATCTTCCTGATGGCGTTTTCGATGGAGATTTCGGGTTCGATGATATTGTATTCGCCCCAGAATCCGGGATCGGCAAAATCCTGAACCTTCTCGGCAAACACCATGGTCTTTTTGAATACATCCGAATTGGCAAATTTAACGATATTACCGGTCCGCCTGTCGGTAATGGCCACCTCCGACACCACAGTATAGTGGTTCTTGAAGAGCCGTCGTTTCCAGTCGCAGCTGAACTTCAGATCGACGCGCACATAGTTGAGGTAATATTTGCCATCCTGTTGCTTATAGGTTACCAGGTAGCTGGTCGAAGTAGGTTTGAAATGCAGGCCGATTGGTTTCTTCTGGATAAACACGCGCGAGGCCTTCCCTTCGTCGCTGAGGTCGAGGCTGAATTCGGCCCGGGTGATGGCCATGGTCTCCTGGTCGATACAGAGTTTCCCGAAATAGAGCGGCTCCTCGCTGATCACTGCCGGCGAGAAATTGATAACCCAGTTGACCCTGTTGTCGATGTTCACCACATTGCCGAGTTCAAACTGGTAGTTGTTCAGGTTATCCAGCGCAATGCTGAGATCTGTGTTCTTGACGATATCGAGCAGCATCGACACATTCGGTCCTCCCTGCAGCTGAACCATCAGGGTGTCGGCCTTCTTCACATTGGAACCCTTGCGCCCCCTGAAGATCTTCACCTGGTCGTCCTGGTTTGTCAGATAGGGCGCCTTATAGATATCGACGACCGCCTCGGCGATCGACAGGTAATCGCGCCGCTGCCTGATCGACTCCCGGTAAAAGCCTGTCATCATGTTGGGCACCGCGCTGTAATTTTTGTCGATGTTCCGCAGGGCCATTTCCACGATCTCGCGCGCATCGCCCGGCACCACCGAGATCTCCTTAAGCTGGATGGGTTTCACGTCGAGAAAATAGGTCTTATCCCTGCCCGCCGCTTCGCTGATCCTGAACTTTGCCGTGGCATAACTCATATGTGACACTTCAAAAGATTCGGCATTCAGGGCGCTGTTTACCTTCAGGGTAAATTCGCCGTCGGAGTTTGAAACGGTACCGATCCCCGTATTGGGCACCGCGATGGTGGCATAGCGGATTTTCTCCCCTGTTTTGCTGTCCTTCAGGGTGCCGTTAATGGTTACAAAGCTGTTTTGGGCCTTGGCTGCGCTAATGGTGGCAAATAGCAGCAACAGAATGCCCGTGCGGACCAGGTTTGTTGTAAATGTTTTCATGACGAATGATTTTGCAGGTTGATTTGTTAAGGGTTTATATCTCTATGATACCCCATCCTCAAAATACCCTATGAAGTTACGGCAATATTTATGAAAATAGTCCGGCTGACAATTTTTACCGGGAATTCTCCCCTGTTTGCCGGGAGTTCTCCCGGTTCAACCGAAGTGAACTGGTCACCCCCTGCGATCCTGTATATCTTTGCTTCATCAAACAAAAAAAACCAAAAAAATGAAAGCAACAACGATCATCCTGGCAGCAGTTCTCACCCTCTCCATAAACCCTCTTTTCGCCGGTACCGGCGGAGCCGCGGCAAACCATGACCTGAATATGGTCCAATCCTCCCTGGCCCCCTCCACCCCGTCAGAAGCTACCTTTGAAGAGTTGAACGAAGCCGCCTTTGCCGTAATCACCCTTGCCCCGGTTACTCCTGCAGAGGCCGATTTTTCGGATGTTGCCTCCGGTATCACGGTTGATATCTTCGCACTGGCGCCTGTCACCCCGGGGGAAGCCGATTTCGGATCCGGCGAAAACCAGGCTGACAACACCAATGCCCTGTCCCCTGTAACGCCCTCTGTTGCTGATTTTTCAGACGGGAAATAATCTCACAAACAGCTTGTAACACTCGTTGAAGCTGCTCCGAAAGGGTGGCTTCTTTTTTTACCACATAGCAGAAAGGGATGTCCCTATAATACTTGAACACTTTTTGATCTAACTTTACTTTCTTTTGCTACCACCAAAAGTAACAAAGAAAAGTCACCGCTTCAAGAGGCGGCTTGCCTGCTTAGTATGGGGTATTCCAATACAACAACAGGCAAGTAAAAGGTCAGGCCATGGCCTAATCAATCTGTTATACCTTATACAATTGTGATCTATCAATAAAACTAAATTAAACAGGATATGAAAAAGGTGATGTGTGGCAATGAGTTGGACCGGATGCCCGGATTGGCATTCAGGATCATGGCCCTTATCTTCAGAATTTCCGACCTGGTAAAATCTCCGCGCGGCAGGCTCGATTCCTTTCGGATCGGGAAAGGACAAACTTTGGTGGATTATGGCTGCGGAACAGGCCGCTACATCAGGCAGGCGTCTGAATCCGTTGGTGAAAAGGGCAGAGTTTATGCCGTCGATATCCACCCGCTTGCCATCAAGGCGGCGGCTGGGATTTCAGCAAAGTTCAACCTGAAAAATGTCAGTCCGTTACTAACCGACGGAAAATCTGTTGACATACCCACCGCCTCAGCCGACCTGGTATATGCCCTCGATATGTTCCATATGGTCAGCGATACCGGAAGCTTTCTGAAAGAGCTTTACCGGATCACCAAACCTGACGGGATCCTGATCCTCGAAGACGGGCACCAGCCCAGGGCATTGGCAAAGGAGAAGGTAAGCCGTTCAGGCTGCTGGGAGGTTGCGGAGGAGACAAGGAGCCACATGAAATATAAACCCAAAAAACAGGTACCATAAGGATATTCGTCCCGGGAGCCTTGGGCGGACAGGCTCCCGCAAGGTCAACGCTGATAAACCAGGGGCGTGGTTACATCTTCGCCTGATGGCGTGGAATCGGTAACCGGTAACAGTCTGCAACCGGTAACAGGGGGTTATGCCCATGGTAAGTAAAAAAGAGCTGGCAATGTATTTTTTCCTATCTTTCGCCGTTAGATGAACCCGGGTTGGTGCTCCCGGATATTAAAAAAGATACGATGCCTCTTACCGACAAAAAACATGTCTCCCCCCTGATGGTCATTATTGCCTTTGCCACTGTTTATGTGGTTTGGGGCTCCACCTACTTTTTTATCCAGGTTGCCCTGCAGCATTTTCCGCCGATGATGCTCGGGGCGCTGCGCTTTTTGATGGCGGGGATACTGCTGCTCGGCTGGTGTTTGCTGAGGGGGGAACGTCCGGGCAACTGGAAACAGGTAAAACCTGCTGTCATCAGCGGACTGATGCTGTTGCTGGGTGGTACCGGTGCGGTGATTTGGGCCGAGAAATGGCTTCCCAGCTCGCTGGTGGCCGTGCTGATCTCCTCCTCCCCTTTCTGGTTTATCATCCTGGATGTGCCGAAATGGAGGGAGAACCTCACCAGCCGGTCGATCCTCGCGGGTTTGTTTTTTGGATTTATCGGCGTGGTGCTGATGTTCGGGGAGAAGGCGCTGGAGGCTATCTCGACCACCCACAACAAGTATGAAATCATCGGTTTGTTCATACTGATGCTGGGAACCATGAGCTGGGCGGGCGGTTCGCTTTATTCGAAGTACCATTCGACAGGTTCCACCTCGGTAAGCTCGGCCTGGCAGATGCTGGCGGCGGGCATCGCCTTTTTGCTGGGAAGTTTTTTCACGCACGACTGGCAGGGCTTTGCGTGGCAGGCAGTCACCCCGGGGTCGTGGCTTTCGCTGCTCTACCTTGTGTTGTTCGGATCACTGGCCGCCTACAGCGCCTATGTATGGCTGCTAAGGGTACGGTCAGCAGCGCAGGTGAGCACCTATGCCTATGTAAACCCCGTCATTGCCGTGCTGCTGGGGGTCTTTTTTGCAGGGGAACATATGACCCTGCTGCAGGTAAGCGGACTGGTGGTGATCCTCACCAGCGTGCTGCTGATCAACCTGACCAAATACAGGAATGAAAAGCGGCGGCTGAAAAGTGACAGTCACGCGCAATAGCTTTATCCCGTTCACCATCTTTTCGTGTCGGCCGTTGACCATGTAAATCAATTCCCCTATCTTTACATCCATGGAACAGCTATTCACCATAATGCGGCTCGGGAACAGGGAGGTTGAAGAACGTTCGCTGAACGATAGCGGGCCGCACGTGCACGAATACGAAGATCTGCTGATCGGGATGGAGGGGGAGATCGGGCATCTCATCGATTTCAGGATGGAGCGGCTGCCGGCTCCCTTTATCAGCTTTGTCGCCCAGGGGAAGCCCCACCTGGTGAAGCCCGGTCCGAAGGATGGCCGGTGCGACATCTGGATGGTGCTGTTCAAAAGCGAGTTCATCCCTGAAACCACCTTCCAGCTTTATGCCAACTACCACGATCACGCCAACCTCACCCTGCCTCCGGGGCAGTGTTTCAGCCGGATGCCGGCGCTGTGCGAGATGATGTACCGCGAGATGGAGCAGCCAATTCCCGATTATGCGGTGGTGAGGCAGCTGCTGGGGGCCCTGTTCACCATGGTGGAGTCGGAAAGGAAAAAGCTGGAACCCGACGATTCGGGACTGCTGAAGACGCAGAACATCACCTTTAAGAACTTTCTAAAAATCCTGGAGGAGAACTTCAGGAGGCCCGAAGGGGTTGACTTTTACGCAGGGAAGCTCTTCATGTCGGCGCGCAACCTGAACCTTATCTGCCGGAATATCCTGCAAAAGAGCGTGTCGGAGATCATCGAAACCCGCAAACTCACCGAGGCCAAGAACCTGCTGATGCATTCCGGCAGGAGCGTTTCGGAGATCGGTTTTGAGCTTGGCTACAATGAAAAGGCCTATTTTACAACTGTTTTCAAAAAGAGGACCGGCCAAACCCCCACCGAGTTCAGGCAGGAGATGAGCGACCTCATTTCCTGATATCACAACACATTTACCGGATAGTGTTACCCGCAGTCACGCGGATGTGTGCAACTTTGCACCGTCAACAAACACAAACAAAATCACATTTAAAAAAGTCAATATGAAAAATATGAAACCATCCGTCAGGAGCCTTGCCATCGTGGCCATTGCCGTTCTGATGACCGTACTGACCAGCTGCAACAGCGGCGACAAGGTCACGGTCAGCAAAACCGAACTTGATTCTCTCAGAAACCAGATCAAAGAGATGACCGCCGGCAACCAGGTGGTCGCCAGAAACCTGGTCACCTTCGACACCCTCGACTTCACTGTATTTTCCAACCAGGCCTGGACCCGGCTGCACGAAAGCCATTCCAAAGATGTAAAGGTGAACTGGCCCGACGGACATTTTACCGTTGGCATCGAAAAGCATATCCAGGACCTGAGCGCCATGTTCGTCTATGCCCCCGACACCCGGATCAAACAGCACCCGGTGCGTTTCGGCAGCAGCAACGGCGAATGGACGGCAGTCACCGGCATCATGGAGGGAACCTTCAGCAAGCCCATGCCCATCGGCGGCGGAAAATTCATCCAGCCTACCGGTAAGTCGTTCAAGCTGCCGATGTGTACCATCGGTCACTGGAAAGATGGCATCATGTTCGAGGAGTACCTGTTCTGGGATAACCAGACCTACATGAATCAACTTGGATTAAGCAAGTAATCATACCCTGAATCATTCATCCATCAACCAAAAACAAGACAATGGAACCAACAATTGCACAAAAAGCGCCCTACGCCACAGAGGTTGAAGCAGGAAAAGCCTATTACTGGTGCGCCTGCGGGAAAAGCAACAATCAGCCGTTTTGCGACGGTTCGCACAAGGGGAGCGAATTCACCCCCGTGAGTTACACGCCGGCAGAATCGGGTACCGCCTATTTCTGCGGATGCAAACACTCCGGCGCAAAACCGTTTTGCGACGGTTCTCATCACAAACTATAAACAGCTGATGCCAGGCCGGGTTTCGGGCCGCAAGGATGATCCCTGACCTGGATGAACGATGAAAGGGTGAGGGGTCATCCTCTTTTAAGTTTAATTTCTACTTTCTTTGATGCGACCAAACGAAAGTCAGGACATAAAAAAATTGAGCAAACAGTTATTTTAATCCCTCTATTTTCTTTTGCTGCCGCCAAAAGAAAGCATCAAAGAAACCTCACCGCTTAGTATGGATTTTTCCTCTATGATGACAGGCTAAAGGAAGACTATACCGGTTGAATTGCCGCGGGCTGAAGCCCGTGGCAATTGACATGGGAGGGCCCGGGAGAGTTCATTAGCAGGCCTACAAATGTGATTTATCGATAACGAAATGCGGTAAAATTAAACCGTAACGGAACAATGGACAGAAAGAATTTCCTGAAACTATTAATGTTATTTCCCTTAACAGGTGTTGCGATGAAACTGAATGAACTGAATGACATGGCCTTCTCTGCAGGCAGCGCGGCGCCGATGCCGGTGCTGTTTGTCGGCCACGGGAGTCCGATGAATGCCATCGAGGATAATGAATTTTCGGAGGGATGGAGGCAGATGGCCGCCACCCTGCCGGTGCCAAGGGCGATCCTGTGTATCTCGGCCCACTGGGAGACGCGGGGGACCTTTTTCACAGCCATGGAGAGGCCAAGGACGATCCACGACTTCGGGGGTTTTCCCAAAAAGCTTTTCGATGTGCAGTATCCCGCTCCCGGCAACCCGGCCCTTGCGGGCGAAGCCGCGGGTCTGCTTGGCCCTGTCGTGGCGGGGCAGGATGAGAAATGGGGTTTGGACCACGGCTGCTGGAGCGTGCTGAAGCGGATGTACCCTTCGGCCAATATCCCGGTGGTGGAGATGAGCCTCGACTATTCCCAACCCGGCCAGTACCATTACGACCTTGCCCGGCGGCTGGCTCCGTTGCGCAAACAGGGGGTGCTGATCATCGCCAGCGGGAACATGGTGCATAACCTCGGGCTGGTCGACTGGCGCAAAATGGATCTCCCCGGATTCGGCTATGACTGGGCCCTCGAGGCCAATGACAAGATGAAACGGCTGATCACGGCCAACGACCACGCCCCACTGATCGACTACCGGAAACAGGGCAAAGCCTTCGACCTGGCCATCCCCACCCCCGAACATTTCCTGCCATTGCTTTATGCCCTGGCTCTCAGGGGAAAAGATGAAAAGATCGAGTTTTTCAACGACAAGGCGGTGATGGGCTCCCTCACGATGACCAGTGTGAAGATTGGCTGAGACGTGCCCAACTTATCTACCTCCACCCATTTTTCTTTTAATCCGTTCTCTTTCCCCTATAACCTCCCAAAACCTCCCCGGCCCCCTGGTTTGCCATTGCCATAAATTCTGCATAATTCCCCGGCTGGGCGCGATTTTTGCAGAAAAGGTGCAGCCCACTCACGGCAAAACGAAGCTGTAGGCAGATATAGTCAACCTGCTCCTGCTCCAACACCTGGTCACGGAGGAGGATATTCCACTGCTCTTCGCAAAGGCGGCCGGGAAAGGGGGTGGAAATATGCGGTCAGCTCCTCGCTGTCGTTCGTTCCTCTTTTCCGGCATTCAGGCGTCAGGTGTCCCTGATCTTTCCTGGTGTAAGGGTATGTGTGGTAATAAATTAATACCTTTGGATGTTATTTTCAGCAAACAAACGTCGCTGCCGAACCTGGATTTAACCAAAGATACCGGATAACGTGGTGCCTGTGGAAGTTCTTAAGAAAGGTCGGCATGTTTATATTCAGTCCTGGCATCAGGGACCATTGACAACATGAGCCACAGCATATAGTTCGTAACCTGTTATCATCAATATTTTTGAAAAATGTTTCAGAATATCACAGAGGAAACCGAAAGTTCAACAGTCTTCATTCATCCATTGGCGGATGTTCAATCGAAAAACATTGGTGAAACCACTCAAATCTGGCAATTTGCAATCGTATTGGAACAGGCAATAATCGGCAAAAATTGCAATATCAACAGTCATACTTTTATTGAAAACGATGTAATAATTGGCGATAATGTGACTGTGAAATGCGGGGTTTACCTGTGGGACGGATTGAGAATTGAAGATGACGTTTTCATAGGTCCGAACGTCACCTTTACCAATGATAAATATCCACGATCAAAAAACCACCCTTCAGAATATCAAACCACTGTTATTAAGAAAGGCGCTTCAATCGGCGCAAATGCGACCGTTCTTGGCGGGGTTGTTATCGGCGAGCATGCAATGATCGGGGCAGGAAGTATTGTAGCCAAGCATGTTCCGGCCGGCGAATTATGGACCGGCAGCCCTGCAAGATTTATACGCAAAGTATGATGTGCTGATGTGCTGATGTGCTGATGTGCTGATGTGCTGATGTGCT
>CAIYQH010000339.1 GCA_903928285.1 uncultured Bacteroidales bacterium | reverse complement strand
CTGGATTTCCAGTTTCTTGAGTTCTTCGTACTTCTCCATTTCTGAGGCTGAATATTTTCTTTTGATGAAGGCTAGCAAACACGACCTGGTAAGCAACGAATTGTCATCAAGTGTCGGAAGGTATTGCCCTGAAATACAGAAAGAGCCGTTCACCTTTGTAGTGGTGGTCCTGCTGTCCTGGGTCATTTTACCCTTTTCGTGCCCTACCCCGTCGTAGGCCGCTTTTAAAAGCTGAAATCGCCTGATGTCGATGTCGTTTGAATATTCATCTAGCCAGACGATGCAGTTTTTCCCCCTTGATGCCTTTCTCGATAGACCGACATGTGTTCCAGAATTGAGGTTAAAGGCCGGAAGGTTGTGGAAGAAGAGGTTTGATAGCGACCAGGCCAATTGACTTTTTCCTGACTGTTTTTCACCGAAGAGAAACAAATGAGGAAAAATTTTGTACTTGTCATATATCAGATCACGAAACACAGTTGCAATGGCAAAGGCAATAGCGATGACTGCATTGCTGCCATATACGTCCGTCATCAGCTGGGACCACTGGGCAAAAGTGCAGGGAGATTGATTAAAGACAAAGTACCGGTCGTTCTCATACTCGTCATCATCTTCTCTCACCCCACTGTAAACAACAGAAAATGCCGGTGAGAAATACTTTTTATCAAGATGGGATGTTATCCCGAAATCATCGACAGGCTGCCATAAGCCATTGTAGATGCCATTGGCGAAAGCGTAAAATCCTTCACGCTGCCAGCCGAGTGTTCTTAGTTCGTTACACACAGGAAAATCTTTAGAGATGAATTCTAGAATTTTTAAATAATGAGCCTTTCCCCCGGACCAGATGAAATTTCCTTCACCATAAACATATGCCTGGAACTGCTCAACACTGATAAAATTTTTGGAAGGGATATCGATGATCTTCGATTCGTTCCATTCATTGGTAATACGCACCAGGCGTTTGTTGTCAACTTTAGAGTAGATATGAAAAAGGGGTATGACAATGAAATTGGAACCCTTCACCGGCAACCCCTCTTTGGTATGAAACCAATAGCAGTTCTTTTTTGTAAACCATCCCTGTTCATGTGAGGGATCATTTTCATCTTCCATGAAGGTTGCTCCACGGTCAAACTTCGGTTTCTTTGACTCATCCGCCAGTTTCTTGAAACTGTCCGTGAATATTTTCTTCGAAATTTTAAACTTTTTTGAAACGTATTTGAAAAACAATTCCGCTGATGCAGGATCTTTTAGTTCAATGAAATCCTGGCAGATTTGGGAAATGGCATCGGATTGCTGAAAAATATTCGTTCCTGCCTGTTGTAATGAAATTTCGGCTGCAGCGCAAATTTTTTCCTTTTGCCCGGCATGTGTGTCGAGAAGTTCTAGGTTTTCATCCACGGAATATACTCCCCAAATCGTTAACGCCAAGAGCCATTATTTCATCAACCAATTTTACCCTTTCGTCAAACTGATCTGTCAGTTTCAAATGTGTGAGAACGGAAATGTGCATATTGATCTCCCGTTCATGGGCCAGTGCAGCTCGTAAATAGACATTTTCTTCCTTGAGTTCATAATTCTCTTTAATGACCCAGTTTAGAGTCTGCATATAATCCCAGGCGTATTTCATGATATCGCTGGTCCTTTTCCAAAACTTCCAGGATTCTGTTTGTCCTGTTTTTAATTCAGAATTTCCAAGAAGGATATTTACTTCATGGATCCTGTCTATGAGTAAATCAGGAGCACCCTCATATAGATTTCGTTGAATTTTGGCCAAGGTGATTAATTTGAGGGATGAAAGTCAGGTTGTGCACTTCAATGGTTTTCTGCGGGTTTATCCGGTAGTTCAGTTTCAATTGCCCTTACCAGCAGTTCTATACGTTCTTGAGTTTTACTTATATCCCGGCTATCTCCATTTACAGATTCAAAAAACTCTGTTAATTGCATCTCTGAACTGATAGATGGGCCGAAGAGCATTACAATCTTCAATAGTTTAAGCCCACTCAGCATAATACGAAGATCCGGGTGGCTGATGTTCGAGAATGATTTCATCAGGAAGTTGTTAAGGCGGCTTCCGAGGTGAGTTCCTTTAATATTAATCTTGTTCTTTCATTATCAAGTCGTACCTCAGTGAAATGTCCCAGTGCTTCATTCATGATGTCCCTTTTAAATCTAAGATCATCCGGATCAAGGACCATGTTAATATAGTTCAAGGTATAATCATGGGAATCTCCAAACTTCAGAACCAATCGGTCATGAACAACTCTGGAAGTACCGTAAGGTATGTTTTGGAAGAAGGAAATAAATTCCATGTTATTCTCAAAAAAACTGTGTTTTTTACTTGGTGTTGTTCGTTTCATGTTGTAGTTTTGTTCGTTTT
>CAIYQH010000338.1 GCA_903928285.1 uncultured Bacteroidales bacterium | reverse complement strand
TTTCTGCCATTTTTTTGTTTTCATGCAGGAAATTCCTGCGAGGTATTATTTTCCTTTGCACACCTTTCGGGCAACATCCGCTGCTGCTGTATTCCCCAGCGAAACCGCTTTTTTCAGATCTGTGCAGGCCTGCTCTTTTTTACCGGTATTCAGAAAGATCAAGGCCCTGTTAAAGTAGGCTCCGTCATAATCAGGATTAATACTGATCGCAGCATTCAGGTCATTGAGCGCATCGTCGGTTTTACCCAGGGTGGCCTTGGCGATGGCCCGGTCGGTCAGCGCTTCAAAATACCGTTTCCGGTAATTTATCGATTTGCTGAAACTGCTGATGGCTTCGGCAAGCTGGCCGTTTCTTCCCAAAACCTTCCCGAGACTGTGCCATCCTTCGGCATAATCAGGTTTTAATTCCACAGCTTTCCTGTATTGACGGATGGCATCCGGGAATTTTCCCTGTTTCTCAAACGACCTCCCCATTTCGTAACACTGGGAATAGGTCAGGTTCCCGTCGGGCACCTCTTTGATTCCTAAAGTATTGGTAAGCTCATTGGTAGCATATACCGGGTTGAGGGCAATTGCTTTCATCAAATCGGCACGGGCTCCAGGAATATCATGGAGCTCCATTTTTATGCCGGCACGGGTAACATAGGATTCGGCGTCTGCTTTATCAAGACGGATAGCATTGGTGATATCCGACAATGATTCTGAATATTTTTTTTGTTTATAGAGGATCCCGCCTCTTTCCCTGAAACCAGAAGCTTCGTTTGGATTTAGCCGGATGGCTTCAGAAAAATCATGAAGGGCCCTATCCTGGTCTCCCATTTGCAGGAAGAGTTTGCCCCTGTTGATCAAGAGATCATTTATGCCTGTACCTAAACCAATGGCAGTATTATAATCATCAAGGGCACCCGATAAATCCCCCTCGCTTTTTTTAATGAGGGCCCGGTCACAATAGAATGTCGGATTTTTCGGTGTCATCTGAATCGCCCTATCATAATCTTCAAGCGCCGATTTATGATCCTTCATCTCAAATTCGACTCCCCCCCTGCAGGGGTATAGTTCGACCTGTTCTGGTTTCTGGCGGATGGCAATATTATAATCTACAAGTGAGCCGGTGAGATCATGGGTTAATTTCTTCGCCAGCGCCCTGTTTATATAACCTGTTGTATTGGCTGAGTCCCTTCTGAGCAACTCATTAAAATCGCGGATAGCTCCCTGGTAATCCTTTAATTTAATTTTGGATTCGCCCATGTTTACATAGGCTTTCAGGTAGTTTGAGTCGACCTTGAGGCATTCCGAATAGTCAGAAATGGCATTTTTGTAATCCTGCTGGGCAACGTAAAGATTCCCCCTGTTGAACCATGCGATGGGCACCCGGCTGTCTTTGCTGATGACATCGGTCCAGAGGACCATGGAGTTCTTCCAGTCCGAAGTCCGGCTAAAGGTTAGAAAACCCTGGAGGAGAAGGTAAGCGCCTGCTAATGCCATGGCAAGCTGACGGTTTTTAATAAATGATCTGTTGTCGATGAGCCATCCGAACAGAAAGCAGTAGCCGATGGAGGGGATATAGGCGTACCGGTCAGCCATAATGGCGCTTCCGACAGGATAGATCTGTAGCAGAAAGATAATATTCAACAGGAAAAAAGCGAGTGCAAAGAAAACCTCCCCGGAGCGTTTCCATGCGAGCCATACAAGGGCGGTTATGCCAAGAGCAGGGAGTATGCAGGCCCAATAGTATATTGGGATATCGGCAGTATACTCATGGATAGGGTAGGGATAGAAGGCCGAAAGAGAGACCGGTAAAATAAGTTTCAAAAGATACATGACCAGGCCGTAAGAGGCAAATGCAATCTGTTTGAAAACGGGGAAGTGCACCATGGTAGTGGCTTGTGAATTTCGCTGGGCGAACAGGGCAATAACCCCAAAGATAAGAGCAAGGATATAGAAGGGGATTTTCTCAGCCAGGACACTGCTGCTGAACACCTTTCTCTCCCTGAAATAATCAATAAGCATGATGGTGAAGGCGAAGGTAACGGCCTCTCCTTTTGAAAAACACGAAAGGACAAAGAACAGGAGTGCCAGGATAAACCATTTGCCTTGCCGCAAGTCAGTATACCGGATGTAGCTGTACAGGGCCAGTAAATAGAAAAAGGCATAAAGGACATCTTTTCTTTCCGAGACCCATGCAACTGATTCCACGTGCAGGGTGTGTAATCCGAAGAGAAGGGCCGCCGCAAGGGCAATGACCGGTCGTTTGGTTAAGGCGTGCAGGGAAAAATAAACCAGCAGGGTATTGGCGAGGTGGAGGATAAGATTTGCAAGGTGAAAAACAAAGGGATCGAATTGGTTTACCTTGTAATCAAATGCAAGTGACAGCATGGCCAATGGGTGGTAATTCCCCATAAAATAGCTTGAAAAAACCCCCTTGATGGTCGTCCAGGAGATGGTTTTCAGATAGGGGTTCTCCCTGATATAAACCCCATCATCCCAGTTTGTAAAGGAATTTCTCAGAGAGGGCAGGTATGCCACGAAAGTAACCGCAATAAGCGCCAGTATCCAAAGATACTGGTTGTCAAAAACATCATCCTTTCCGGTATATTTTTTTTTCATTCCAAGGAACATGGGTTAAATAAAAAGGCTGGTAGAGTATGTCAAACCAGCCTTTTTATTCAGTATAAACAATGATCAGGAGATCAATAGCCAATTATTTTTTTTCAGTTTTGACCAAGGTTCCGGATTCATCAAACATTGGCTCAGTTTCTATGACAAGCGAATAAAACTTTTTACCTTTTGCATCTGTTATCTGCAAAATGGATTTAATTTCTGATTCTTTGTAGTTGTTGCTGATATATTCTTTTATTTTTTCAGGTAAATACTGGATATGAATGGGCTTTTCAATCCTGATGACATGTCCTGCTGTATCGATAATGGCAGATGCCATGGCCTTATAACCCTGGGTTGTTCCCTTGTAATTTCCCTTTATGCGTTCCCATTTGGTAGGGTTTTCCACGGTGTCATATGCATTCGGATAGATAAAAACAAAGGCATCTTTTACAACCTGAGGTACAACGATATGCTTAGCTTTCTGGGAATAGGCAAATTGAATGCATAACAATAATGAGAATAAAACGAGAATTTTTTTCATAGGTAAAAGTGGTTATAGTTAATTACAGGTTGATAATAAAACAGAGACCTTATTGGCCATGTTACAATAAGGTCTCTGTATAGTTTCAATAACACGGGTTAATCATTTTCCAATGCCAAAACATCCTTCGACTGACGAAGCGAGTATAGTTTCTTCCCGCCATAGGCAATTCCCATAGCCAAAAGAATCCCTACTCCGCCATCAATGGGTGCTCCGACAGGCGTACCGCCGCCACCGCCAGGTCCTCCGTTGGGAGGGGGAGGTGGCACATCCGAAAGGCTAAGCAGGGGCAAGGCTGTTATAGCAAATAGAATCAATATTAATTTTAAGGTTTTCATTTTATATAGAGGTTGTGTGAATAGCTCGAATGAATAATTACTGGATAAAAACTTTTCCTGAAACAGTAGTTTTATCTCCCATTACTTTTACAAGATAGTACCCGAGTTGTGTATTCAGGCTCACCTTGTTCAAAGTGTTGCTTTCAATAGATTGGCGTTTAACCTCTTTACCAAGCAGGTCATAAATAACAATTTCGCCATGGAGTTCCATCGGGATGTTCACATATACATTATTTTCCGAGGAATAGATATTTAGGTTACCGGTACTCTTCCCGGCCATGCCGGTAAGTGGTGAAAAATGAAGGTTGAAGCGGTGTACCGGATTGGTAGTGGTGGCTGTAAACTGGTAAACAGGGTTTACCGTAAGGTTTTGATTTTTCCCTAACAGGAGATCTTCGATGTACAAGTCGGTTCCGGCAGGAAATGTTCCCATGCCTGATGCAGTAATGGTATAGGTTTCATTAACGCCAACTTTAAAGCCGATCGGGATGATAGTTTGTGACGTATAATCCGGCAGGGTATTGACCGAAAGGGCAGGAGAGACAAGGGAATAGATCTGAGGGCAGCCGGCGACACCAAATAATTTATAGGCGTCATAATCGGGATCAAACCCTGTGGTTGCATCGGCGTTGAAACGGATCGATGTCATATCTTCCATGTTGTTGCCATCCACGGTTAAATCAAGGTATTGGGAGGTTGTGCTTTTCAAATAGGTGTTCGAGGAATGAACCCTGTTGGCATTGACGAATACGATTGTACCGGCCGATTGCCCGGTGGTGACATGCACAAAGAATCCCTGCTCCGCAGGAATGTCATAGGGGGTCGGATCCGTGGTAAGGTGAGGCACGTAGGTTGTTCCGTTCCACACATAAGCAGTGGCATCGACATTGGCCTTGCTGATGGTGGCATCCCAATGAAGGGCACAGGGGTAGGGGTTGCCGACAAGGTTAAAACCATAAGCATCTGATTGAAACGAATTAGGCATTCCGCCTACGGTAACATTCCCGGTATTCAGACTGCCGCCGGTCCAGGTGATAACACCATTGGTTGTTGTGGCCGTTGAATAACCAACACCTTTTATCAAAGCTGTCGAGCCTGATGTTATAGGTGTCCAGGACGCGGATGGTTCATCATAAGAATTCATTAAACTTTGGTAATATACATAACTGATGGCGTATCCGACAGGAGGAGATACATAATGCCAGGTAATGGTGGTAGGAGGCCAGAGACCATCCCAGTTACCTGTCTGGTATCGTTGTACGGTCGTGGTACCGGTCACGGTCAACCCGCCTGCGCTGGTTAGGTCAACGAACGAACCGCTTCCGGTCGCATTGCTCTGGATCAGCAGGTTCCCCTTTACTTTCAGGGTTCTTGCTGAATTCAACGTGAGTTTGCCCAAGGGGTAAATAGTCAGGTTGTTAACCCGGTTGGTGTCATCGGAGGTTACCGTTCCGGCTGTAATAACGGCGTTTACATTGCCGGTAGGAACAAAAGCGTTTCCGCTTCCATCGGGATTGAGTTTCCAAATGGTTGAATCTTTAAAAGCACCGCCTGCAGCGGTTGAATAAACGGTCGCGCCCGATGAACCTGTGATGGAGCCGGCAGTGTAGGTAGTGTGAATATCAATCTGTGTATAGGGGTTTGCCTTTACAAATGTGTATTGTGTTCCGGTATTCCCTGTTGTTGCGGCTTTATAAGCAAAGTCAAAGGCAGTGGTGCCTCCCTTGTACTGGAATTTAAAAGTAACAACGGTAACGCCGGCATAGGTCTGCCCAGAGCCACCCCCGGTGTACCCCCACAATATTTTCAGATACCACTGACCTGTGGATGCCGGGTACTGTAAAAAATTGGAGGCGCTATAGGTTCCACCCCCAATGAAATTGTGAGTCTCACTGATATAGGTCATTACATCGCGGTTGTAGGTAAATACGCATTGAACACTACCCACCAGGGTGCCCGTTAACACGACAGGTACATAAAAATACTGACCAGGTACCAATCCAGTTCCCGTATAGTTAACCACAAGATTCGGATAGGTATACGCGCGGGCCTCATTGAAAGCAACAACGAATAACATCACCGTTGCTGCAATAAAAAGTAATTTGAATTTATTTTTCATATAGTTGAGTGTTATGTTTATTAAACCGAAAATTAGAGATCGG